>NZ_LGDO01000008.1:0-31545 GCF_001279805.1 Streptomyces sp. XY431 | reverse complement strand
GACCGAGCGCAGACGGGGGGTGGTGGGCACAGGAGCTCCAATTGAGCATGTGGGGGGTGCGCGGGGCGGGGCGTGCTGGGGGTTCGGAGCCGTGGGGGGCGCCGGGGCCGCCCGGACCGCGCGGGGGTTCGGTGACGCCGAGGGAAACGATGATGATCTCTCGACTCACTGACCAGTAAAATAGTAATGTCAAATTGCATTGCGCAAGGGCTGGTGGGAGGGCAGATCGGCCGCCGGTAACGAGAGGGTCTCGACCGGGGGTCGGTGGCGCGCAGGGTCTTGACGGGGAATCGACCGGGGGCGTTTGCTGGCCTCCGCTCGTTGAAGGTTGATCGGTTCTGTTCGTTTGTGTGGGATTTGAACGTTCAAATCGCTGCGCCCGCCCGACCAAGGAAAGGTCATGCCCGAGTACCTGAAGAAGTTCGCCGAGCCGTTCGGCTACCTGGACTTCGCCCGCTTCGGGCCGGTGTCGGACCCGGTCCGCCGGGTGCTGCTCCGCGAGGCCGACCGGCTCCACCGGCACGGCTGGGACGCGCTCGAGAGCCTCGACGCGGACACCGCGGCGGCGGCCCGGACGGCCGGCGGGCTGCTGGGCTGCGCGCCGCACGAGATCGCCTTCGTCGGCTCCACCTCGCACGGGCTCTTCGCCGCCGCCCACGCGGTCGGCGCCGGTGCGGGAGCCGCCGGTGGCCCGAGGACCGTCGGCGGTGCCGCGTCGGGCGGCACCGCCGACGGATCCGCCCCGGACGGGACCGTGCTGGTGGCGCGGAACGACTTCCCCGGCGCCGTCTACCCGTGGCTGCGCGCCGCCGACAACGGCGGACTGACGGTCCGCCTGCTCGAAGGCCCGGTCACCGCCGACCTGGTCCGGGAGCACCTGGACGACGAGGTGCGCGCCGTCGCCGTCTGCGCCGTCGACGCCGCGACCGGCTACCGGGCGCCACTGGCCGCGATCAAGGAACTGATCGGGCCGGACCGGATCCTGGTGGTCGACGCCGTCCAGGCCCTCGGCGCCGTGGAGTTCGCCGCCGACGCGGCCGACGTGCTCGCCTCCGGCGGCCAGAAGTGGCTCCGGGCCGGCTGGGGCGCGGCCGTCCTGATGGTCCGCGACCGGATCGCCGACCGGATCGGACCCGGGCTCAGCGGCTGGTCCGGTGTGGTCGACCCGATCGACGCGCCCGCCCACCCCTGCCCGCCCCGGCCCGGCGCCGTCGCCCACACCCTCACCAACCCCGACGGCCCCGCCGTCGCCGCCCTGGGCGCCGCGCTCGCCCTGGTGCGGGAGGAGGGCGCCGGCCGGATCGAGGCCCGGATCGGCGAGGTGCTCGGCGGACTGCTCGCCGCGGCCCGCGCCGCGGGCGCCGAGACCGGCGGCGGTCCGACGGCGGACGCCCCCTACGGCTCCTACCGCGGTACCGGCGACCCGGCCGCCCACGGCAGCGGGATCGCCCGGCTGCGACTGCCCGGCGCCGACCCCGCCGCCGTCCACCGCGCGCTGACCGCCGCGGGCCTGTCCACCACCCTGCGGGCCGGCTGGATCCGGCTCTCCCCGCACGCGAGCACCGACCCCGGGACCGCCGAGCTGCTCGGCGAGACGCTCGCCCACGTACGGCGGGGCGCCCGCACCGCCTGAGCGGACGCCCCGCGCCCGGCCGTCCCCGCCTTCGGGCGGGGCGGCCGGCACCCCGCACCACCGTGCACCCCGCACCACCGTGCACCCCGCAGCCGGTACCACCACGAACCCGGTACCACCCGGACCACCGAGCACCACCCGCACCACGACGCTCCACCGAGCGCCACGACGCACCACCCGCACCACGACGCACCACCGAGCACCACCCCGCATGCACCACCTGGCACCACCGACGTCCCACCCCGTCCCGCTCGACGTCCACCCCCTCAGAAGGGCATGCCATGTCACACCTCTCCCGTCGCGACCTGCTGCGCGCCTCCGGCGCCGGCCTGCTCACCCTCACCGCCGGCGGCGCCCTCGCTGCCTGCGGCGGCTCCAACGGCTCCGGCTCCTCCGGTGGGGACGCCGCCACCGGCACCATCACCGTCTGGTCCTGGACCAGCGCCGCCGACGCCCTGCGCGGCGTCGTGCCCGCCTTCGAGAAGGACAATCCGGGCATCAAGGTCGACGTCCAGGACGTCGGCAACCCGGCCATCTGGGACAAGATCACCGTCGGCCTGGCGGCCGGCGGCCAGGGCCTCGCCGACGTCCTGCACATCGGCTGCGACTACCTGCCCGGCTACCTGGAGAAGTTCCCCAACGGCCTCGCCGACCTCTCCGCCCTCGGCGCCGACGCCCACAAGGACAAGTTCGCCAAGGGCCTGTGGCCGGTCGTCACCGACAAGGACGGCAAGGCCCGCGCCCTCCCCTGGGAGGTCAACGCCCAGGGCTTCTTCTACCGCAAGGACATGTTCGACCGGGCCAAGCTCGACCCGACCACGTTCGAGACCTGGGACGACGTGATCGCCGGCGCCGACGCCTTCAAGGCGGCCAACCCCGGTGTCGGCGTGCTCGGCATCAACAAGCCCGGCACCCCCGGCCCCGACGTCGACTTCCTGCAGTCCCTGATGCAGCAGCAGGGCGCGTTCTTCTTCGACCTCAAGGGCGACATCACCCTGACCTCGCCCGAGTGCGTCCGCGCCCTCACCCTGGTCAAGCGCCTCAACGACGCCGGCCTCGTCATCGAGACGCCCGGCTCCACCGCCTGGCGCACCCAGATGAAGGACAGCCAGCTCGGCGCCGGCCCGCAGCCCTCCTGGGCCGCGCACTACATCGAGACCAAGTTCCCCGACCTGAGCGGCAACTGGCGGCTCACCCGGCCGCCGGCCGTCACCCCCGGCGGCAAGCGCACCGCCATCGTGAACACCACCCACCTGGCCGTCGCCGCCTCCAGCCCCCGCCGCACCGCCGCCTGGAAGTTCGTCGAGTACGCGCTCACCCGGGCCGACTCGGTCAATGCCATGTTCAAGGCCGGCAGCGTCTTCCCGGCGCTCACCGCCGCCTACCAGGACCCGATCTACAGCGAGCCGAGCGCCTACTACGGCGGCCAGCCGGTCCTGAAGACCTTCACCGACCTGCTCTCCGAGGGCGGCGACGCCACCAACTACTCCGGCGACTACGCCCGCGCCCTCAAGCTGGTCAGCGACGCCCAGACCAAGGTCCTGGTCAAGGGCGGCGACCCGGCCGAGGCGCTCCAGGACGCGGCCAAGCAGCTGGCCCAGCAGACCGGGCGCAAGATCAAGTGACGGCCGCCGCTCCTCCGGCCACCCGGCCGGCCGCCCCGGCGGCGGTCCGCCCGGCCGCCGTCCGGCGCGCCAGGCTCCGCCGCCGGGCCGTGCCCTACCTGCTGCTCGCGCCCGCGCTGATCCTCTTCGGGGTCTTCAAGGCCTACCCGATCATCTCCTCGCTGCTGCTGTCGCTGACCGCCGGCTCCGGCAGCGTCACCCACAGCGCCGGCCTCTCCAACTACGAACGGCTGCTGCACGACCCGCAGTTCTGGACCGCGCTCGGCAACACCGCCCGGATCCTGGTCGTGCAGGTCCCGGTGATGCTCGCGCTCGCGCTCCTGCTGGCGGTCGGCCTCAACGCGGCGTTCGTCCGCTGGCGCACCGTGTGGCGGCTCGGCGTCTTCATGCCCACCGTCACCGGACTGGTCGCCACCGGCATCCTGTTCTCCTTCCTCCTCAACACCAAGGACGGTGCGGTCAACAACCTCCTGGACTCGATCGGCCTGCCGACCATCGACTGGTTCGGCGACGGCTTCTGGGCCCGGATGGCCGTCGTCCTCGTGCTGACCTGGCACTACACCGGCTACAACGCCGTCATCTACCTGGCCGGCCTGCAGGGCATCCCCAAGGAGCTGTACGAGGCGGCCATGGTCGACGGCGCCGGACCGGTGCGCCGGTTCCGCTCGGTCACCCTGCCCGCGCTGCGGCCCGTCCTGCTGTTCACCGTGGTGCTCTCCACCATCGGCACCCTCCAGCTCTTCGACGAGCCCTACGTCCTGACCCGCGGCGGCCCCGACAGCGCGACCCTCACGGTCTCGATGTACCTGTACGACAACGGCTTCCGCTACTTCGACTTCGGCTACGCCTCCGCCATCGCCTACGCGCTCACCCTGCTCGTCTCGGTGCTCGGCGCGGCCCAGATGCGCCTGATGGGAGAACGCGAATGACCTCTGCCGCCACCTCCGTCGAGCCCGTCGCGCCGGGCCCGGCGGCCCCGCCCGCCGTACCGGCGCCGACCGGCCCGAGCCTCTGGCGCCGACTGCGCGGCTGGCCGATCACCCTGGTGCTCGCCGCCGTCACCGGGCTGTCGATCGCCCCGTTCTACTGGCTGGTGATCGCCGCCACCCGCAGTGACGGCGAGATCTTCTCCTGGCCGCCGAAGCTGCTGCCCGGCTCCCACCTGGGCGACAACATCGGGCACCTCCAGGACCGGGTCGGCCTCGTCCGGGTCCTGCTCAACTCGCTGCTGGTGTCCGGCCTGCAGACCCTCGGCGGGCTCGTCGTGGCGCTGCTGGCCGGGTACGCCTTCGCCAAGTTCCGGTTCCGGGGCCGCACGGTGCTGTTCGCCGTGCTGCTGTCGACCCTGGTCGTGCCGGACCAGGTGATGCTCGTCCCGATGTTCAAGATGATGATGTCCTTCGGGCTGCTCGACAGCTACCAGGCGCTGATCCTGCCCGGCCTGTGCGTGCCGTTCGCGATCTTCCTGATGCGGCAGTCGCTCAGCGCCATGCCGGACGAACTGCTCGACGCCGCCCGGGTCGACGGCGCCGGCGAACTGCGGGTGCTGTTCGGCATCGTGGTACCGGTCATGCGGCCGGTGCTCGCCGCACTGGGCATCTTCCTCTTCCTCGGCTCCTGGAACAGCTTCGTCTGGCCGCTGATCGCCCTGCGCAGCACCGACATGCACACCCTGCCGGTCGCCCTCGCCACCCTCCAGGGCATGAAGGCCAACACCGACTACGGCTCGATCCTCGCCGGAACCGCGATATCCACCCTGCCGATGATGGTCCTCTTCCTGGTCCTCCAGCGGCAGTTCATCTCCGGCCTGCTGGCCGGTGCCACGAAGGGCTGAACCGAACCATGACGGACACCAGCGACGAGATCTGGGAACCCCACGCCCCCGCCACCACCGCGCGCCCCCGCCCGGTGGACCTGCCCGGCCCCGCCGCCGGACGGCTGGAGCTGCTGGTCGCCGGGACGGCGAGCGTGAACGTCCTCGCCGAGGGCGTCATCGAGGTCACCGCAGAAGACCCCCAGGACGGGACCGGGGACGTCCGGATCGAGTGGCGCACCCCCTGCGTCGACGTCACCTCCTTCTGGACCCCCGACCCGCGCGGCACCGGCTGGCTGCCCGCCTCCTGGAGCGCCCCGCGCCGCACCGGTCTCTCCCGCGGCGCCCCCGTCGCCGCCCTTGTCGGCACCGGCGACACCACCGTCTGCGCCTTCGCCGCCGACCGCGAGGAGGCCCTCGCCAGCGGCGGCGTCGTCGAGGAGACCGGCGAGTTCCGGTTCTGGGTCCAGGCCGCCGGCCGCCTCACCGTCCGCATCGACACCTCCGGCCGCCACTTCGGCCGCAGCCTCGCCGAACTCGCCGACTGGTGGGCCGGGGGCCGCCCGGTCCACGTCCCCGACGCCGCCCGCCTCCCCGCCTACTCCACCTGGTACGCGCTGCACCAGAACATCACCCCGGAGACCGTCGAACGGCAGGCCGCGCTCGGCAAGGAGCTCGGCCTCGACACGATCATCGTCGACGACGGCTGGATGACCACCGACCGCACCCGCGGCTACGCCCACTGCGGCGACTGGGAACCCCACTCGCTGCCCGACACCGCCGCCCACGTCGCCCGCGTGCACGACCTCGGCGTGCAGTACATGCTCTGGTACGCGCTGCCGTTCATCGGGAAGGACAGCGCCGCCTGGGCCGAGCTGAGCCGGTTCGCCCTGGTGGACGCCGCCCACATGGGCGCCGTCGTCGTCGACCCCCGGTACCCGGCCGTCCGCGCCCACCTGGTCGACCGGCTCGCCCGGGCCGTCGAGGAGTGGGGCATGGACGGGCTCAAGGTCGACTTCATCGACTGGTTCGGCGTCCAGGACCCGCCCGCCCCCGGACCCGAGGCCGACTGCGCCACCGTCGACGAGGGCCTGCACCTGCTGCTCGCCGAGATCCGCCGCCGGACCGTCGCCGCCGCGCCCGAGTCGATGATCGAGCACCGCCAGCCCTACGTCAGCCCCGGCCTGTGGCCCTACGCCACCATGGTCCGGGCCGTCGACTGCCCGCTCAGCGCGCAGGAGAACCGGCAGCGCGTCGTCGACACCCGGCTGATCGCCGGACCGCTCGCGGTCCACTCCGACATGCTGATGTGGCACCCCACCGAACCGGTCGAGCAGATCGCCTGCCACCTGATCAACGTCCTGTTCGGCGTGCCGCAGATCTCCGTCGACCTCGCCGTCCAGAGCCCCGCGCAGCGCGAGACGCTCGCCTTCTGGCTCGGTGTCTCCCGCGCCCACGTCGACACCCTGCAGCTCGGCGAGTTCCGGCCGGCCCGGCCCGACCTCGGCTACCCGATGATCGGCGCGATCGGCGACGGCACCACCGTCGTCGCCCGGTACGCGGCGCTGCCCGTCGCCACCGGCACGGACGCCGCCGGCGAGTGGCGTACGCTGCTGGTCGCCAACGCCGACGCCGACCCCGGGGTCCGCCTCACCGGCGGCCGGGGCACCGCCGAGGCAACCGTCCAGGACGCTCGCGGCCGGACCGTCGGCACCTCGACCGTCCACCTGGACGGCGGCCTCGTCGACGTCCCCCGGGGCGGCCTGCTGACCCTGCGCCGGGTCTGACGGCCGGCGCCCGGCGGGGCGGCACCCATGTGAAGGAGAACCGATGACCACCCCGGGAGCACGCCCCGCGCGCCGCGTCACCACCATCGCGGACGTGGCCCAGGCGGCCGAGGTGTCCCGGCAGACCGTCTCCAACGCACTCAACGCCCCGCACCGGGTCCGCCCCGACACCCTCGCCCGGGTCAACGCGGCGATCGAGCGGCTCGGGTACCGGCCCGACCAGTCCGCCCGGTCGCTGCGCACCGGCGAGCGCCGCACCATCGGCTACCTCGCCCCGGTCGACGACCCCTTCGACCCCAACCCGCTGATGGCGGGCTTCCTCGAAGCCCTCGTCGACGCGGCCGGGGCCGTCGGCCACCACGTGCTGCTCCTCCGCCCGGCGGCGGGGGAGCAGGACGTCCGGGCGGTGATCGACGGCGTGGTGGCGGCCCGCCAGGTCGACGGCCTGGTCCTCGCCGACGTCCTCCCCGACGACCCCCGTGCCGCCCACGCCGCCCGGGTCGGCATCCCCTTCGCCGCCTTCGGCCGCACCGGGCCCGGCCTCCCGCAGCACTGGGCCGACATCGACAACGCGGCCGCCACCGCCGAGGTCGCCCGCCACCTCGCCGCCCGCGGCCACCGCCGGGTCGCCTTCGTCGGCGCGGCCACCGCCCTGCCGTGGCTCGCCGCCCGCCGCGAGGGCTTCCACCGCGAGGCCGCCCGCCTCGGCCTCTCCCTCGCCCCGGCACCCCCCGCCGGCGGCCTCCGCGCCCTGCTGCGCGACCCGGACCGGCCGACCGCCCTCGCCACCGACAACGACCTCGCCGCCCTCGACATCTACGAGGCCGCCCGCGCGGAGGGCCTCCAGGTCGGCCGCGACCTCGCCGTCACCGGCTTCCACGACACCCCCCTGGCCCGCCACCTCCACCCGCCGCTGACCTCGATGCGGCTCCCCCTGCGGACCATCGCCACCACGGTCGTCACCCGTCTGCTGGCCCAGTTGCGCTCCGATGCCCCGGTCGGGGCGGAGGGGGTGGAGCTGGCGGCGGAGTTGGTGGTGCGGGAGAGTTCCGCGGGGGCCGCGCCCGGGAGTTGAGGGTGATGGCGGCTCGGCGGCCCGGTGCGGCACTCGCAGGACATGAACTGACGTAGCATCACCTCCTTCGTTCGTCGTCGGCACGGAGGTGCGGGATGCGTCGGGTTGCGATCGTCGGGGCGGGGCAGGCGGGGTTGCAGGTGGCCTTGGGGCTGCTGGCGGCCGGTGGGTACGAGGTGACGGTGGTGTCCGGCCGGACGGCGGGGGAGTTGCGGGCGGGGCCGGTGCTGTCGACCCAGGCGATGTTCGGTCCGGCCTTGCGGGTGGAGCGGGCGGCCGGGCTGGACCTGTGGGCGGGGGAGGCGCCGCAGGTGCGGTCGGTGGACGCCGTGCTGGTGCCCGAACCCGGCCTGCGGGCACTGGAGTTCACCATGACGCTGGACGAGCCCGCGCAGTCGGTGGACCAGCGGATCAAGATGGCGCGCTGGCTGGAGCTGGTCGAGGAGCGCGGCGGGCGGGTCGAGTACCGGGAGCTGGACCGGGCCGGGCTGGGCGCGTTGGCGGCGGCGCACGAACTGACGCTGGTCGCGGTGGGGCGGGGCGAGCTGGCCGGGATCTTCGCGCGGGACGCGGCCCGCTCGCCCTTCGACGCCCCGCAGCGGCGGCTGGCCGCGCTGTACGCGCACGGCGTGGGCGCACCCGATCCGGCGGCCGGCCCCCGGGCACGGATGCACGCGGTGCCCGGGGTGGGGGAGTTGTACCTCCAGCCGGCCCTCACGCACTCGGGGCCGTGCGACATCCTGCTGTGGGAGGCGGTGCCCGGGAGCGCGTTCGACTGTTTCGGCGACCGCCCGACGGGTGCCGAACAGCTGCGCCGGATGCGGGAGTTGATGGCGGAGTACCTGCCGTGGGAGGCGGCGCTGTGGGCGGCGGCCGAACCGACGGACGCGGGCGCGTCGCTGTACGGCGCGCTGACCCCGGTGGTGCGGCACCCGGTGGCGCGGCCGGACGGCGGGGCCGCGGTGCTGGGGATCGGGGACGCGCTGGTGGTCAACGACCCGATCACCGGCCAGGGCGCCAACAGCGCGGCGCGGGCGGCCGAGACATACCTGCGGGCGATCGTCGGGCGGGGCGACGGGCCGTTCACGGCGGAGTGGATGACGGAGCTGTTCGAGGGCTTCTGGCAGCGGCACGCCCGCCACGGGGTGGCGCTGACGGCGGACCTGCTGACGATGCCGGAGCACCTCCAGGGGGTGTTCGCCGCGGCGGCCGAGCACGAGCCGGTGGCCCGCCGGCTGGCCAGCACCTATGCCGAACCCGCCGACCACGCGGTCTGGCTGGCGACGCCGGAGCTGACGGCGGCCTACCTGGCCACCCTTCCCGGCCCGGGCCGAAGCGGCTGATCGGCTGTCATGATCGCGCCGTGGAGCCTAGGGTGTGAAAACTCACGGGGAGGGGACACGGTGGAGCAGCTCGGACCGACGGATCTGCGGCAGGCGGGGCCCTATGTGCTGGCCGGCCGGCTCGGGGCCGGCGGCATGGGGGCGGTGTACCTGGGCCGGGCGGCCGGCGGGCGGACCGTCGCGGTGAAGGTGGTGCGTCCGGAGCTGGCGGGGGACGGGTCGTTCCGGGCGCGGTTCCGGCAGGAGGTGGCGGCCGCGCGGCGGGTGTCGGGGGCGTTCACCGCGCCGGTGGTGGACGCGGACACCGAGGCCGCGGTGCCGTGGATGGCGACGGCGTTCGTGGCCGGGGTGCCGCTCCAGCGGGCGGTGTCCGCGCACGGTCCGCTGCCGGAGGGGACGCTCCGGACACTGGTCGCGGGGCTCGCCGAGGCCCTGGGCGAGATCCACCGCGCCGAGCTGATCCACCGGGACCTCAAGCCGGGCAATGTGCTGCTGGCCCTGGACGGCCCGCACGTCATCGACTTCGGCATCTCCCGGGCGGCCGACGACACCGGGCTGACCACCACCGGTTCGGTGATCGGCTCGGCGCCGTTCATGTCGCCCGAGCAGGCGCTCGGCGAGCCGCTGACACCGGCCAGCGACGTGTTCTCGCTGGGCTCGACCGTCGCCCACGCGGCGCTCGGACGGCCGCTGTTCGGCGAGGGCGTGGCGGCGGCCGTGCTGTTCCGGGTGGTGAACACCGAGCCGGACCTCGGCGGGCTGCCGGACGGCCTGCGGCACCTGGTGGCGGCCTGTCTGGCGAAGAACCCGGCGCACCGGCCGACGCCGCGCCAACTGGTCGAACTCGTCGAGCGGACCGGCCGCCCGGAGACCTCCGGCGGCTGGCTCCCGCCGGGGGTGGCGGCGGACGTGCTGGCGGTGCGGCGGCTGCTCACCGCCCCTCTGCCCGGCCCGCCCTCCGGCGTCTCCTCGGTCTCGCCGGTCTCGCCGGTCTCGTCGGTCACCGAGGGGCCGGTTCTCCCGCCGCCGACCGCCCAGGACGTCCTGGAGCGCCGCCCGCCCCGGCGCGCCCTGCTGCTCGGCCTGGGGATCGGCGGCGGGGTGCTCGCCGTCGGGGGGACGGTCGCCGCCGTCCTCGTCCGGCAGCACCGGCGGACACTCTCCGGGACGTCCTCCGCCGGGACGTCCTCCGCCGGGACGTCCTCCGCCGGGACGTCCTCGGGCGGGACGCCCTCCGGAGGGACGGCGTCCGACGCGGCGCAGGCCGTCGACCGGCCCACGGGGGCGGACGTCAAGGAGGGCGTGCTGTCCTGGAAGACCTCCCCGCCGGAGTCCTGTTCGCAGGCGCTCGCCGCCGGGGACCTGGTGGTCGGCGTGGGGGAGGGCGCCCTGACGGCCTTCGACCGGCACGGCACGGCGGCCTGGACCTTCGACGGCCGGGCCACCGGTCTGAGGCTGGCGGGCACGAAGATCCCCGGTCGGCGGGCGGTCCTGGACGGCGGCCTGCTGTACACCGGCGCGACGAAGATGGCCACGGTCACGGAGGCGGGGCAGCCGACCGTGTCGTCCACCACGGCCCTGCTCGCCGTCGACCCGGCGACCGGCAAGGAGGTCTGGCGGGCCGAGACCGAGGGATTCCGGACGGCCGGGTTCCTCCAGATCCTCGGCGTCCGGGCGGGCCGGGCGTACCTGTGCGGGCTCGGCGACGGGACGGGCAGGTTCACCGGCGGCCACGTCTGGGCGGTCGACCTCGCGGCCCGGGCGACCGCGTGGTTCCGCGGCTTCGACGGATTCGTCCTGGTCGGAGCCCTGCCGCCGCAGGGCGACCGGCTGCTCGTCGGCGGCGAGAAGACCGTGCAGGGCCTGGAGCGGGACGGTAAGACAGGCTGGTCCCGGGACACCGTCCTGTCGGGCGCCGGCGCGGTCGGCGGGAGCTTCCTGACCGTTGTCGACGGCACGCTCTCGGCACTGGACCCGGCCACCGGCGAACCGGTCTGGACCGTGCCGGGGGTGCTCCCGGCGGCCGGCGGCGGCTCCGGCAGCGCCGTCGCCGCCTCCGAGGACGGCGCCCTGCTGTTCTGCCTGCTGAAGGACACCGACGGCGGTTCCTCGCTGGGCACCCTGGACGCCGCCACCGGCGCGGTCCGCCGGCGCACCCCGCTGTCGCGCGAGTCCGGCCAGGGGCTGCCGCCGGTCGCCCGGCTCCAGTGCGCCGACGGCAATGTGTACCGGCTGGGCGCGGACGCCGTGCTGTGGGCCCTCGACCCCGCCGACGGCAGGCCCCGGTGGAAGTTCACCGGCCTCCGCGGCAGCGACCCCCAGAACCTCTCCTGGACGGCGGGCGGAGGACGGGTGTGCCTCGCCGACCCCTCCGCCGGCACCGTCGCCTCGCTGTTCGCGAACGGAGCCTGACCATGCGTGGACCGGAACCGGGGGACCCGACCAGGATCGGCCCCTACACCCTGCTCGGCCGGCTCGGCGCGGGCGGCATGGGCGTGGTGTTCCTCGGCCGCTCAACCGGCGGGCGCACCGTCGCGGTCAAGCTCGTCCGCCCCGAACTCGCCGGGGACCAGGGCTTCCGGGCCCGGTTCCGGCACGAGGTGCGGGCGGCGCGCGCGGCCTCCTCGGCGTTCACCGCGCCGGTGGTGGACGCCGATCCGGAGGGCCCGGTGCCGTGGCTGGCCACCGCCTTCGTGCCGGGGGTCGGACTGGACGAGGCGGTGCGGCTGGTCGGGGCGTTCCCCGAGCACGTGCTGCGGATCCTGGCGGCCGGGGTCGCCGAGGAGCTGCGCGCCATCCACGCCGTCGGGCTCACCCACCGCGACCTCAAGCCGAGCAATGTGCTGCTGGCCCTGGACGGCCCGCACGTCATCGACTTCGGTATCGCGCGGGCCGCCGACGGCAGTGTGATCACCGCCGAGGGCGCGATCTTCGGCACCCCCGCCTACATGTCCCCGGAACAGGCACTGGGGCGGACGGCGACGCCCGCGAGCGACGTGTTCTCGCTCGGCGCCACGCTGGTGCACGCGGCCTCCGGCGGCCGGGGGCCCTTCGACGGCGAGGGCGGCGGCCACCCGCTGGCGCTGCTGAACCGGGTGGCGCACGAGGAACCGGACCTGTCGGCGGTGCCGGAGGGGCTGCGGCCGCTGGTGGCCGCCTGCCTGGCGAAGGACCCGGCGGACCGGCCGGCGCCCGCGCAGGTGCTGGCCGCGGTGGCGCGGGACGGCTCGCCGCTCGGGGTGCGCGGACCGTGGCTGCACCCGGTGCTGGTGGAGCGGATCGAGCAGGCCGCGGCCGTCCTGGCACCGGACGCCGCCCCGGCGCCGCCACCACCCCCACTGCCGCCGTCGCCGGAGAACCCGGTGGACGAGCGGACCGTGCCCCTGCGCCCGGACGCGCCGCCGCGCCCGACCGTGCCGCTGCTCCCCGCCGCGCCGCCCCCACCCCCGCCGGCGGGCCCGTCCCGCCGCAAGCTGCTGTGGGGGCTGGCGGGCGGCGCTGCGGCGCTGGCGGGCGGAGGCGCCGCGCTCGCCCTCGGCCTGCCCGACGGCGGCGGGAGCGGCCGCAGCGGTGCCGCGCCGACCGGCGGCCCCTCGTCCGGTGTGTCGGCGGCCCCCGCCGCCGCGTCCGGGACCCCCTCGGCGACGCCCTCGGCGGCGGTCACGATCGGGTCCGGCACCGTCGCCACCCCGCTGTGGACCGGGCCGGTCACCGAGGCCCTGGTCCAGGTGGTGGGCTCGGAGCGGGCGGTCCTCGCCGTCGGCAAGGACCACATCTGGGCCTTCGACCTCACCGGCCGCCCGCTCTGGGGCCCGGTGCCCAATGCGATCGACTCGACCACAACCTATCTGGGCGGCACCACGGTCGCGCTGGACGGCTCCCGGGTGTACACGGCGACCAGCGGTGGCCGCGTCGGGTTCGACCGCCTGCTGCGCGCGCTCGACCTCGGTACGGGCCAGGAGGTTTGGAACACCGGGGAGTTGGCGAACCTGGTGCAGGCCTTCGCGCTGCCGGGCATACTCGACGGCTCGGTCTTCGTCACCGGCACCGCCTCCGTCGGCGCGACGGGCGACAGGACGACCGGCACCGTCTGGGCCGTCGACGCGCAGACCGGCAAGGTGAGCTGGTCGACCCGCACCCCGGACGAGGACTGGGGCCGGATCAGGCTGATGGTGCCCTCCTCGGGGCGGACCCTGCTCTGGGCGCGCGCCACCCTGCGCGGCGACGCGCCGAGGATCACCGGGATCGACGCCGGGGACGGCGGCCGGATCCGCTGGAACCAGCCGGCCCCCGGCGTGTCCACCACGGCCTCCCAGGCGAGCCCGGCGCTGAACGCCCTCTGGTACGACGGCCCGCACACCTCGGCGGGCGGTCGCTTCCTCTTCCTGTCCGACCACCTCTACGCGCTGGAGCCGGACACCGGCCAGGTGGCCTGGCAGTCCGCCGACACGGTGCTCTACCAGGGCGTGGTGGCCTCCCCGGACGGCGCCACCGTCTACGCCTCCGGGATCGACCGCGCGGACCTGGGCATGACCATGGTCGTCCGCTCCTTCGACGCCGCGACCGGCCGTCCCGGATGGACCGCCCGGACGGCCAGGGAGCCGACCGCACTGAAGCCGCCCGCCCTGCACTGCGCGGACGGCAACGTCTACCTCTACCTCGGCACCACGGTCCACGCCCTGGACGCGGCCACCGGCGCCACCGGATGGAGCTTCCAACTCGGCAGCACCACGGGCGGCTTCGGCCCGATCGCCCTGTGGGCGGGCGGCGGCCTGCTGTTCGGCAACACCGACCAGGGCCTGGTAGCGCTCCCCGCCGACGGGAAGCCCCGGGGCTGAGTGCGGCCGAGCGGTGCGGAGGGATTGTGCATGACCAGCCGTCAATGGCACGGTGATTGCACTTTCCCGGGGGCCGTCGATCGTGGACCGGACCCCGACCGGACACGCGAGGGGGAAGCGTGGCGAGGAACGATCAGCCTGACCGTCCCTGGCGGGACCCGGCGCGGCAGGTGCCGCCACCGCCGTCGGGACCGCCGACGATCGGGGACCGGGGCGGCCTGCCCTTCTCGACCGGCCCGTCGGCGGTGCTCACGGACTCGGTCGACCTGAGGGTCAGCAAGCGGCTGCTGTGGGTCGGCGGGGCCGCGTACCCGCTGCACAACATCGTGCGGGTCTATGCCTTCGTGCTGATGCCCAAGCGCAAGGAGGCGGTGCTGAGGTTCGCACGGCAGCTGGTGCAGGCACTGACGCTGGCCCTGCTGGCGGTGGTCGGCGCCGGGTTCCCGTTCGGGGTCGGGAAGGACGTCGAGCCGTTCAAGGGGCCGGCCCTGGTCGTGGCGCTGCTCTGGGCGGGGTACGGGTTCCTGGCGATGTTCGGTGTCCTCGCCGCGCCCGCGGTACCGGTGCTGGCGGTGGACACGGCCGGGAACGCGACGGCGCTGGTCGGGACCGCCGACCGGGGTCGGCTCCGCGAGGCGGTCAGGATCCTCTCGCACGCGTTGGAGAACCCGGAGATCGAGTTGGAGCTGTCGATCCGGTCGCTGACGGTCAACGCCGGGAACTACCACTTCGGCGACAACGTGAACATGTACGGCGGCAGCGGCAACACGGGGAAGGCGACGGGATGAGCGGGGACCACTTCCACGGCGACGTGGTGAACATCCACGGCGGCACCGACAACAAGGGCATCGTGCACCACCATCACGCGCCGGGCGCGGACGGCGGCCGGGCTCCGGAGGAACTCGTCCAGGCCGTCCAGGACTTGGTCGTCCTGCTGCGCGAACTCCGGGACGGCGTGGCGCCGATGGCCGCGGAGTCCATCGACGAGGCGCTGCCGGCGCTCACCGTCGGGCCGGGGGCGGTGCCGCGCGAGCGCCACCGGGCGCTGATGGCGGTGGCGGGCATCGCCGCCACGGTCGGAGCGGTCGGCGCGCCCGTCGTCGAGGCGGTGCAGCGGGTCCTGGGGCTGCTCGGCGGCCAGTAGGCCCCGACGCCGGGCCGGGGCGGGCTCCGGGCGGGGCGTATCGAGGACGGCCTCCGACCGGGGCCCGCCGGGCGCTCAGACCGTGTCGCCCGCCCGGAGCTCCTTGGCGATCTGGCGGCGGCCGGCGATCAGGGCCTCGGCCAGCACACCGGCCGTGACCAGGGCGGTCAGCGCCAGCGCCGGGGGGAGGACGGCGCCGAGGCGGAGCGGCAGGCCGGGCGGGACATCGGTGCCGAGCAGGGCGGACAGGTCGAGCGCCGGGCCGAGCAGGACGACGGCGGCGAGGGAGGCGAGCAGGCCGCCGGTCGCCGCGAGCAGCGTCTGCGGCAGGGTCTCGACCAGGATCAGCGCCAGCCCCTGACGGGGGCGCAGCCCCATGGTGCGCAGCCGGGCCAGCGCGGCGGACCGGTCGGGGGCGGCGCGGACCAGTGTGAGCAGGGCGGCGAGCAGGGCGAACGCGCCCGCGCCGGCGGTCCCGACGCGGAACACCAGGACGGCGGCCTGCCGCAGCGGGTCCTCGGTGAGTTCGGCGGTGAGCGCGGCACTGGTCTTCACCAGGTAGCCGTCCGGGATGTCGCCGGGGTTCGGGCCGACGACCGGGATGCCGGTCCGCCGCGCGGTGTCCGCGACGATCGGGTGCACGGGCAGGTCGCGGGTCAGCGACCGGACGGCCGTCTCGTCGATGTCGCCGACGGCGAACCAGTGGCCGTGGTCCCCCAGACCGGGCACCCGGGCGGTGGCGGGCCCGGCCGGGAGCACGATGAACGGGTGGGTGGAGTCGCGCAGCGCCGGGGTGGCGTCGATCGTGCCCGCGTACTGGGCGCGCAGTTCGCCGGTGCTGGTCAGGTAGATCCGCTCCGCCCCGGCCCGGCCGCCGAGCTGCTCGACCAGTCCGCGCGAGTACAGGGCGGGGACGGGGACTTCGCGTGCGTCCGGTCCGGTCGGGCCGTCGGGGGCGGCCAGCAGTGCCGGGTCGAAGGCGCCGCGCCCGACGGACCGGGAGATCTCCGCGTAGGCCGTCGGGTCGACGACCACCAGGCTGATGGTGAGGTGGCGTTCGCCCGGGCGCAGTACGGCCGCGTCGGTGAGCAGGGTGACATTGGTGGAGGCCCGGACGCCGGGCAGCCGGTCGGCCCGCTCGGCGAAGGAGTCGGCCAGGCCGAAGCCCTTGGGGGCGCTCACCATGACGTCGCCGCCGGTGGCCAGGCGGGCCTCGCGGGCCCGGCCGGAGTCGACCGCCTCGATCACGTCGGCGCCGAACCCGGCGGTGGTGACGGCGAGCAGCAGCGCGAGCGTCGGCAGGACGGCCGGGCGCGGCCGCCCGCCCGCGCCGCGTGCCGCGCCGGCCAGTCCGAGGAAGCCGACGGCGCCGCGCCGCCGGCCGACCGCGCGGGCGAGGGCGCCGATCAGCGGTGGCTGGATCCTGGCCAGCAGCAGGCCGGTGCAGAGGGCGATCAGCAGCGGGGCGGCGACCAGCAGCGGGTCGATCCCGGCCCCGGGCGGGGCGGCGCCGCGCCGCCGCACCTCGACCACCGCGGCGGCCGTCAGCAGGAGCAGGCCGAGTTCGCCGACGAGCCGGCGCGCGCCGTCGCGCCGGACGGCCCGGCGGGGGGTCAGCAGCACCAGGGCCCGGGCCGGGAAGGCCAGCAGCGCGCACAGGACGGCCGTCACCGCCGCGAACAGCGCGGCGCCCCAGCGGGGGGTGGGCAGCAGCAGGAGGGCGAGCAGCGTCCCGAGGGCGGCGCCGGGCAGGACGACGGTGGCGCCCTCGCCGAGCAGCCGTCGCAGCAGGTCCCGGCGGGAGCCGCCGCGGGCCTGGAGCAGCAGGAGTTCGGGGCCGCGCCGGTCGGCGGCCAGCGCGGCGGCCAGGCACAGGACGACGGTGACGACGCCGGCCAGCCCGGCCGGGCCGAGCGCCGCCAGCGGGGCGGCGGCGTCCCGTCGGGCGGTGGCCAGCGCGAAGAGGTCCGGCAGCGAGGAGAAGGTGCGCAGGTCGGTGCGGCCGGTGGCGGCCGCCAGGTCGGCGGCGGTGGGACCGCTCAGATAGCTCGCGAGTTCATGGGCGGCGTCGGGCAGCCGGTCGGCGCGCAGCGAGTCCGGGTCGACGGGCAGCCGCCAGGAGAGCTCGCCGCCCTTGGCCCACTCCATCAGCCGGGGCAGCTCGTCGCCGCCGGTCAGGCCGACCGCACTCCAGAAGCGGAGCCACTCGAAGGTCTCCGGGATCTCCAGGCAGGGCCGGCGCAGGCAGTAGAGGTCGGTCCAGTACGGGTCGCTGTCGTCGTTCACCCGGAAGGTGCCGACCACCTCGGTGTCCGGCGACCGCTTCATACCGGGCAGGAGTTCCTCCGTCAGCACGTCGCCGACCCGGATGTTGAGCTTCTCGGCGGTCGGCTCCGCGATCACGATCGGCAGCGGCCGGCCGGGGACGGCGGTCGGCCAGCGGCCCTCGACCAGGGTGGCGTGCTCGGAGAGCCCGGCCAGGTGGCGCAGTCCCAGGACCGGGGACGGGCCGTCGGGCCGGGACAGCTGCGGATTGCCGAGGACCTTCGTGCGAATGCCCCGCACGCCGAACACCGGTCCGCTCGCCGAGACGCGGAACTCCCCGCCGGTGCGGGCGGTCAGTTGCGCGGCGACCGAGGCCAGGGTGGCGGAGTCGTCGTCCGGGCGGAGGTCGGAGCGGCTGACCAGGCTGGTCGCGCCGATGCCGCGGTCGCGCAGGAAGTCGTGCAGGGCGGCGTCCTCGCCCCGGTCGACACCCCGGGGGAGCCCGGCGGAGAGCAGCACCACCACGAACACCAGCACGCCGTTGAGCAGCGCCGTCCAGGGTGCGGCCCGCAGCCGGGTGCGGACCCACCGGGCGGGCCGGTGCTCGGTGCGCACCGGGGGTGCGGTGGTTGCTGCCGCCGGGCCCTGCATCCGCGTTCTCCCGCCCCCGCGCCCGTCCCTGCGGGCGGGCGGTCGCCGATCCCGGCCCCTGGTGACCGGATAGCGGACGATGCTGTCAGAGCGGGGGCGGCTGCGGAAGGTCCGTTCGGGCAGACCGCGGGGGCGTCCGGGCCGTGCGGGGCCGGGTGGTTCGTCGCCGTCCGGTGTTCTGCGGCCTGCGCCGGTGGCGGCGGCCGGGGAGCGGGCGGGCCCGCAGCGGGCCCTGTCGGTGCCGGGGGCTAGGTTCTGAGGTGTCGCCGGGCACCGCGCCCGCAGCGCCGGAACACCCCGTCACGCCCGTGCCCGGAAGGGGCCCACGCCATGTCAGCCACTGCCACCGACACGCAGTCGACGTACCTGGAGCTGTCCGAGGACAGCGGCAGCGCGCACAAGTTCTACGAGGTCCTGGTGGCCGGCGTGGACGTCACCATCACCTACGGGCGGATCGGCGAGAGCGGCCAGACCAAGACCACCGCCTACCCCACGCCGGAGAAGGCCGCGTCGGCGGCCGCCAAGAAGATCGGTGAGAAGGTCCGCAAGGGCTACGCCCCGGCGGTGCGCGGGGTGCGCGAGCGGCGGGCGGTGACGAGGCGGGCGATCGTCAGCACCCGTTCGACGGCCCGGCAGGCCCCGGTGCTGTGGCGGTTCAACTCCGGCGCGGCGGCGTTCGGCATCTTCGTCGGCGAGGAGCACGCCTGGGTGGGCAACGAGCGCGGCGACGTCTACACGCTGACCCACGACGGCGCGGTGACCGGCCGCTACGGGCTGCCGGACGGCGTCAAGTGCATCGTCGCGGACGACTGGTGGATCTACGCGGGCTGCGACAACGGCAAGGTGTACGACCTGGGCGGCAAGGTGCCCCGGGTGGCGTACGAGATAGCCGAGGACGTCGACATCTACTGGCTGGACATCCACGACGGCGTGCTCGGCGTGGCCGACGCGCGCGGCGGGATCACCACCGTCGACCACGAGGACGAGTTCCAGTGGCGGCGCTCGGCGGACGGCAGCGACGGCTGGATGGTGCGCTGCGACAACGACGGTGTGTACCACGGCCATTCGCGCGGTGTGAGCCGGTACGCGGCGCGCGGCGGCGCCCCGGTCTGGCACACCCGCACCGACGGCGAGGTGCTGTTCGGCTGGCAGGAGCGGGAGGAGGTGTTCGCCGGCACCTCGCGCGGCTCGGTGCACCGGCTGCGCAAGGCGGACGGTTCGGAGGTGGCCCGCTACCGCTGCGACGCCGCGGTGTTCTCCTGCGCGGCCTCGCCCGACGGCCGGTACGTGTTCGCGGGCGACAACCACTCCTCGGTGTACTGCTTCGACGCCGACGGCACCCGGCTGTGGAAGCTCGGCACCGGCTGCGGCTCGGCGTACAGCATGCAGTACCGCGACGGCCGGCTGTACCTGGTGACCACGGACGGTTCGCTGGTCTGCCTGGACGCGAGCGAGACGGCGGTGCGCGCGGCAGAGGAGGGCCGGCTGCCGCAGGCCGCCGAGGTGGACGGCAGCGGCTGGACGGCGGCGGTGGCCGGCGCGGAGATCGAGTCGGTGGTGGTCGGTTCGGCGGGCGCCGCGGGCGGCATCGAGGTGGAGTGCGTGCAGGACGGCACCCGGCTGCGGGTGCGGGTGGTCTCGCCGGGCTACGACGCGACCCGCCGGGTGCAGTTCCCGAAGGACATCCGGGTGCCCGGCGCGCGGTACCTGGTGGCGGAGGTGCTGGAGTCCGGCAGCGGCTCGTTCTACCGGGCGCGGGGGGACATCAAGCGGCTGCTCTGAGTTCTCCTGACGGACTTTCCGTTCCCGTCGGGAGACCGTTGACAGCCCGTCACGGGCCTCGGTGTAATGCGGGTGCAATACGCACGCACGGCACACCGACCGACCGTTTCGGGCTGTTCCCGGGGAAAGCAGGGCGTCATGAGCGTGGACACCGTGGCCGTCGAGGATTCAGCGGGTTCGGCGAATTCGGCGGATTCGGCCGGGTCCGCGGCCTCCGGCGGGGTGGCGGCGGGAGCGGTGGCGGCCGGCGCGGTGCCCAATTCCCGGATGGCGGCCCTGTACGAGCGCGACCTGGCCTGCCAGGGCCTCGGGATCACGCTGGAGAAGGTGTCCACCGGGCGGGCGTCGATGCGGATGACGGTGGCCCCGGCGATGGTGAACGGGCACGGCATCGCGCACGGCGGCTACCTGTTCCTGCTCGCCGACGCGGCGTTCTCCTACGCCTGCAACAGCTACGGCCCGGTGACGGTGGCGCAGGCCGCGCAGGTGACTTTCCTGGCGCCGGCGGCGGTCGGGGACGAACTGGTGGCGGAGGCGGTGGAACGCACCCGTTCCGGGCGCACCGGCATTTACGACGTGACGGTGCGGAATGCGGCCGAAAAGGTGATCGCGGAATTCCGGGGCCAGAGCGTGATGCTGGCCGGACAGCCGCACACGGCCTGAGGAGCGGGGTGGGCCGGGGGGAGCAGCCTCCCCCGGCCCACGGACGCGTCACGCCGGCGGGCGCTCGTCCACGACCTGCTGGAGCTTGCCGGTGCGCGGGTTGGTGACCAGCTCGGCGCGGGGCACCCACTCCACCTCCAGGTCGTGGATCACCCCGGCCGCCACGTCGTCCGGGTAGAGCGGCCGGGCCCGGTACACCGCCTCGACCAGCTGCTCGGCCAGACCGGCCGGCGGCTCCTCGGTGTACCCGAGCCGCAGGACCAGCCCGTCCTTGCCGTCCCAGCGGCGCTGCACCATCTGCATCCCGGAGATCACCTGGTCCGGGTCGTGGGCGAGCAGGACGGCGCGGATCTCCTCGGTCGGCATCGCCACGGTGCCCACCCGGGCGCCCTCGACCGAGCGTCCGACCAGCCGGAACCGGCCGCGCTCCAGGTCGACCCACTCGGCCCGGTCGCCGGTCGGGTAGCGCAGGATCGGCATCAGGGTGCGGAACAGGTTGGTGACCACCACCCGGCCGGGCACCCCGAGTTCGGTGATCGGCGCGCCGGTCGCGTCGTCGACCAGCTCCACCACCGTCCGGTTCGGAAAGGCCTCGTGCACCCGGACGTCCTCGCCGGGCACCGGCGCGCCGACCAGGCCGGCGTCCACCGAGGCGTAGCCGATCGAGGCGACGGCCGCGTTGGGGAACGCGCGGGAGAGGATCGGCCGCAGGTCGGCGAAGAGCAGGTCCCCGCCGAACAGCAGGAGTTCGATCCGCTCGGCGACCTGTCCGTGCTTGACCAGGTACTCGGCGACCGAGCTGAGCTTCATCGGCTCGCCGGCCAGCACGTCCACGCCGAAGTCGTTGATCAGCCCGGCGATGTACGCGTCCGGCGCGGCGCCGACGGGCAGCCGGACGTTGTCCACCGGGGCGTGGTGCAGGGCGTTCTCGATGTAGAGGAAGCCGCCGTACAGCTCGCCGGCCCAGAACAGGTTGGCGACCCGGTGCCCGGGCTTGAGTCCGGCCTGGACGAGGCCCGCGCCGAAGGCGGTGACCGAGTCGGCGTGCTCGGTGCGCGACCAGGGGGAGAACTTGGGGACACCGGTGGTGCCGCCGGTCTTGTAGACGCCGCCGTCGAGCAGCGGCCCGGTCAGCAGGCGGTTGTCCGGCCAGGAGTTGGCGGCCCAGAACGCGGTCTGCTCGATCAGCGGGAGCTGCGAGAGGTGTTCGACCCGCTCCGGCAGGTCCCGGTAGAGGTCGGCGTAGAAGGGGGAGTTGCGGCGGGCGAAGTCGATCAGTTCGGGCAGGGGTTTGGCGGGCACGGCAAGGCTCCTGACGGTAGATCAGCTGGGGTCGGGGCGGCCGATCCAGGTGCGGGCGAGGGTCTGGACGGCCGAGCCGTCCGGGTCGGCGAGCTTCTGCGCCAGGTAGTCGGCGGCCCAGGCGTTGGTGGGCACCCGGAAGGCGGGCCGTTCGGCGCGCAGCGTGCGCACCACGACCTCGGCCACCTCCCGGGCCGGCTGTCCGGCGGCCTCCCAGCCCTGGCCGCCGACCCAGGCGAGGTAGTCCTCGAAGGTCGGCGCGTAGGGCCCGGAGGCCGCCCCGATGGTGCGGCGGTCGATGTCGGGGAAGATCCCGAACCGGGTGTCCGGCACGAAGCCGGGGACGACGACGGAGACCCGCACGCCGTGCGCGCCGGCCACCGGGGCGAGGCTCTCCATGAACCCCTCGACGGCGGCCTTGGCGGCGCAGTAGGCCTCGTTGAACGGCTGGCCGACCACGCCGTGCACACTGCCGATGGTGACCAGCCGGCCGCCGGAGGCGCGCAGCAGCGGGAGGGCGGCGCGGCTGACGGCGATCACGCCGAAGAAGTTCACCTCCAGATTGGCCCGCAGCGCGGCGTCGGTGGACATCTCCAGCGTGGGGTCGAAGTTGGAGACGCCGGCGTTGTTGACCACCGCGTCCAGCCGCCCGTGGGTCGCGGCCACGCCCTCGACGCAGGCGGCGACCGAGGCGGCGTCGGTGACGTCGAGCCGGCGGACGTCCAGCTCGACCCCGGCCTCCCCGGCGGCCTTCCGCAGGTCGTCGGCGCGGTCCGGGTCGCGCAGGGTGGCCACGGTGGTGAACCCGGCCCGGGCGGCGGCCACGGCGGTGGCCAGGCCGATGCCGGAGGAGCAGCCGGTGACGAGCAGGACCTCGCCCGCCGGTGCGGCGCTCACGGCGCGCTCTCCGTCAGCTCGGACTCGGACTCACTCTCGGGTTCAGTCTCGGGCTCAGTCTCGGGCTCAGTCTCGGACTCGGGTTCGGCGTCGGCCGGCCGCTGCTCCGCCTCGCGGGCGGCGGCGTCCAGCCGGGACTGGATGCCGAGGGCGGGCAGGAAGGAGCAGGCGGCCAGCAGGGTGCCACCGGCCATCACCCAGCGCGCCGCGTCCAGGATCCCCAGCGGATCGGTGAGCGCCGACACGGCGAGGCCGCCGACCAGCGCGGCGAGCGGGATCACGCCCCAGGTGACGGTGCGGAACGCCGCGTGCATCACGCCCTGGTGCTCGGCGGACATCCGGGACTGCCGGGTGGGCGCGCTGCACACGTTGATGCAGGACATGAAGAAGCCGTAGCAGCCCATGGTCACCGCGATCACCAGGACGGCGGGCAGCGCGGGCGCGGCCAGCACGCCCAGCCCGACCAGGCAGTGCAGCAGCAGCGACCAGGCCAGGGTGCGGCCCAGGCCCAGCCGTTGGCTGATCCTGGGGGCGACCACGGCGCCGGTGAGCGCGCCGACCGCGCCGACCGACATGGCGGCGCCGAACTGGCCGACCGAGACGTCCAGGCCCCGGTAGGCGAGCACGGGCAGCACCGTGACGAAGATCGGCCCGCCGGAGTTGAGCGTGACCGCGGCCAGCACCACCCGGCGCAGCACCGGGTCGGCCCAGTTCATCCGGAAGCCGGCCGTCAGCCGCTCCCAGACGGTGCCCTCGACGACCGTGCGCTCGCCCCAGGGCTGCATGTAGCGGAAGCAGGTGGCGGAGATCAGGTAGCTGGCGGCGTCCACCACCAGGGCGCCGACGCCGAGCGCGCTGTAGAGGCCGGCGGCGATCGAGGGCCCGGCCACCTCGGCGACCGAGTTGCTGCCCTCCAGCCGGGAGTAGGCGCGCACCATCCGCTCCTCGGGGACCACCGCGGGGACGGCGATCAGGTACCCGACGTTGAAGAAGATGGTGGCGCCGCTGATCACGGCCACGCAGCCGAACAGCAGCGGGGTGGAGAGGAAGTCCAGCCAGTACGCGAGCGGGATCACCAGGACGGCGGCCAGCCGGAGCAGGTCGCAGACCAGCATGGTGCGGCGCTTGTCCCAGCGGTCCACCAGCACTCCGGCGACCGGGCCCAGCAGCGGGATGCCGAGGTACTGGGCCATCGCCACCACGCCGACCTGGAGGGCGGAGGCGTGCAGGACGAAGATCATCAGGGTGGGGACGACGAACACGGTGATCCGGTCGCCGACCACGCTGACGGTCTGGCCGGCCCAGAACAGGTTGAAGCCGCGCCCGAGGTCCTGCGGCTTTCGCAGCTTCACGGGGTCTCCCCGGTGGCCTCGGTGGTCCCGGTGGCGTCCGCAGACTCGGCGTTCTCGGCATTCTCGGCGTGCTCGGCGGCGCGGACCACCAGGGAGGCCGTCTTGCCGGTGCGGTCGTTGCTGACCAGCGCGTCGACGACCCGGACCGTGACGTGCTCGGGGTCGTGCTGGAACGCGGTGCTGAGGGTGAACGTCCCGGCCAGCAGCTCGGCCCGCAGCGCCGCCGGGTCCACCCCGGCGGCCGGGTCGGCCAGCAGCAGCACCTCCACCCCGGTGGCCCGGCCGCCGTCCTCGGTGACCACCACCTGGGCCCGGGAGACCCCCGGCTCCCGCTCGGCCCGGGCGACCAGCTCGTCCACGTGCAGGCCGAGGCCGCGCACCTGGACGACGTTGTCCCGCCGACCCAGCACCCGCATCGCGGCGCCCGGCCGGCCGCACGGGCAGGTGGTCAACTCGCCCGCGTCCCCGGTGCGGTAGCGCAGCACCGGGTTGAGCATCTCGGGGTCGAGCGTGGTGAAGTCCAGCAGCCCGTCCGCCCCGGCGTGCACCAGCTGGGTGGGCAGCGGGTGGAAGGTGTCGGCCGGGCAGTCGGGCGTGTTGGTGCCGACCACCCAGGTCTCGGTGGAGCCGAACATGCCCCAGCGGCGGGCCCCGGGCGCGACCACCGCGAGGTCCTCCTCCAGCTGCGGCTGCCAGGCCTCGCCCAGCCACAGCACCTTGCGCAGCGAGGGCAGCTTCAGCCCGGCCGCGCGGGCGTGCGCGAACCAGAGCCGCAGCACGCTCGGGGTGCCGCCGATCGCCGTCACCCCGCGGTCGGCGAGGAAGCCCAACCAGTCCGGGTACTCCTCGCGGGTGATCGAGCCGAGTGCGATCACCCGGCAGCCGGCCCGGTCGGCCAGCGCGGCGGCCAGGAAGTGCGCGCCCCACATCCGGCCGGCACCCCAGGCGTTGGCGAACACGTCCTCGCGGTCGAGCACCGGCCAGTGGGCGTGCACCCCGGCCATGTAGAAGCCGGTCGGGGCGTAGCCGACCTTGGGCGCGCCGGTGGAGCCGCCGCTCTGGAACAGCCAGGTGGCGGCCGTGTCGGAGCGCGGCTCCAGGTGGGCGAGGGCGGTGTTCAGGTCGTCCTTGAGCAGCGGCGGCAGTGCGGCCAGGTCGTCCAGGGTGCGGACGGCCGCCGGGCGGTCGGCGTAGCGCGGGGCGAGCGCGGGCACCGTCCGCAGCCGCAACAGGGTGGCGGCGGCGACGGTCAGTCGCGGTTCGGCCGCGTCCGGCGGCAGGGAGAACGCGTCGGTCATCGGGTTTCCGATCGGGGGGCGGAGGCCGTCGGGGCGGCAGTCGGGGGGCGGTGCGCGAGGGGCGTGAAGAGACCGGGGGGCGCGGACGGCGCGCCGTTGGCGAGCCACTTGGCGTGGGCGTCCCGGTAGGCGGTGAACCGGGCCCGGGTGATGTCCCGCTGGAGCGAGCGGTCCGGGTCGGTGAAGTCCGGGGCGATCACGCCGTCCGGCTCCAGCTCCGAGAACCAGTACTTCTCGCCGTCGTACAGGAAGTCCACGCAGAAGAACGGGATTGCCAGCTTCCCGGCGAAGTACGCGGTGGCCTCGGCGAGTTCGGGCGGGATCGGCGGGAACTCCATCGTCCCGCCCCGGCTGGCGTTGGCCACCGGCGAGCCGGCCTCCGGCACCCGCCGCATCACGGCGTACGGCTCGCCGTCCACCACGTACACCCGGTAGTCGACGGTGCCGTCGCCCAGGTACGGCTGGGCGACGAGGGTGGTGTCGCCGCCCTGGGCGAGGCTGGCCAGCCCGCGGATGTCCTCCGGCCCGCGGGCGAGGTTGATCCCGCCGCCGCCGCACCAGCCGGAGGGCTTGACGATCGCCGGGTAGGTGAGCCGGTCGAGCGCCACCTCGTAGTGGTGCTTGGCGACGTCCCGGCCGGTGCCGATCCGGATCGACGGGATCGGCGGCACCGGCGAGTCGGCCAGGTGCAGCACGGTGGCGACCTTGTCGTTGCCGATCAGCGAGACGTACGGCGGGAACGGCAGGTAGAACCCGGCCTGCTCCAGCACCGCGTACAGCGAGTACTGGTTGAAGATGTCCATCGACTGGTACGGCAGCGAGTACAGCGCGGTGACGAACAGGGTGTCCTGCGGGGTCACCGGCTCCTCGTCGACGTACACCACCGGGCGGGCCGGGTCGGTGGCGTCCACGGTGACGGCGTCCGGCGAGTGCCGGCACCAGGTGAGGCCGAGCTCCTCGGCGATCTCCTCGTAGAGGTCCCAGAAGAGGTACCGCCACGTCGCGGTGGTCCGGGTCGACTCGCGGTCGGGGAAGATCCAGCACATCCGGCGCAGCGGGCCGCCGGTGGACTGCGGGGTGGTGCTCGGTGGGCTGACGGGGGTCGTCACCGTGCTGCTCCTTCCTGCGGGGCCGGTGCGGCGGCCGCGGCGCGCGCGGCCCGCTCCGTCCACCAGCGGCGGCCGGACTCGGGGAGGGTGTCCACCGGGTCGTAGTAGGGGTGGCGGCGGTCGAGCGGGTCGTCGCCGGTCGGCGCGGCGCCGCCAGAGCGGACCTCCAGCGCGGTGCGGTAGTTCTTGGTCCAGTACGAGATGCCGCGTTCGCGGTCGTACGCCACGGCCTGGTGCACCCAGCGCTTGCCGAGCCGCGGCACGTCGCAGACCAGGCGCGGGGTGGCGTAGCCGGGCAAGTAGCCCATGATCGCCTCCTGGAGGTACTGGGCCCGGTGGACGCTGGTGCGCCAGTGCTCGGCGTTGGGGATCATGTCGCAGAGGTAGAAGTAGTAGGGGAGGATGTTCGCCTCGCCCTGGAGGGCGAAGCAGAGGTCCAGCAGGTCCTCCGGTGTGTCGTTGACGCCGCGCATCAGCACGCCCTGGTTGCGCACGTCGCGCACGCCCGCGTCGAGCAGCGCCCGGGCCGCCTCGGCGACCAGCGGGGTCACCGAGCGCACATGGTTGGCGTGGGTGTGCACGGCCAGGTTGACGGCGCGGCGGGCGGCGACCGTCGCGACCCGGTGCACGCCCTCCAGGACCTGCGGCTGGAGCCAGTGCTGCGGCAGGCCGACCACCGCCTTGCTGGCGAGCCGGATGTCGCGGACCGACTCCAGCTCCAGCAGCCGCAGCAGGAAGGACTCCAGCTGCGGCCACGGCACATTGGCGAGGTCGCCGCCGGAGACCACCACGTCGCGCACGGTCGGGGTGCGCTTGAGGTAGTCGAGCATCTGCTCCTGCCGGTGGGCCGGCCGCAGCACCAGCCGGGCCTTGGTGACCTGCGGGGTGGAGGTGCCGACGAGGTCCATCCGGGTGCAGTGCCCGCAGTACTGCGGGCAGGTGGAGACCAGTTCGGCCAGCACCTTGGTGGGGTAGCGGTGGGTGAGGCCCTCGACCACCCACATCTCGGCCTCGTGCAGCGAGTCGCGCTCGGCCTTCGGGTGGCTGGGCCAGTGCGGGTGCCGGTCGGCGAGCACCGGCAGCATGTAGCGGCGCACCGGGTCGGCCAGGAACGCGGCGGTGAACGCCGCCGGGGTGGTGGGGGTGTGCGCGGCCATGGTGTTCAGCAGCTGCGGTGGCAGCAGGATCGGCATGGTCGCGAACTCGGCCTGGTCCGCGGCGAGTTGCTCGTAGAACTCGGGTGTGAGCAGATCGCCGACGACCGCCCGGAGCTGGCGGGCGTTCTTGACGCAGTGCGCGCGCTGCCACTGGGCGTCGCGCCACTGCGCCTCGGTGACGTCGCGCCAGCCGGGCAGTCGGCGCCAGTCCGGCTCCACCAGCCGGGTCCGGACGTACTGGTACGGCTGCCGGGGCGGGGGTGTCGCTACTGCCGGTGCTGTGGGCCCCGGGGCGGGCGCGGTGCGCGCGGGGGACACGAGGTGGTCGGTCATTCCCGTGCTACTGGGCGGTGAAGAGGGTGGCGAGGCGGGTGCGCAGTTCGCGCTTGAGTACCTTGCCGGTCGGCCCGAGCGGGAACTCCGCCGCCGTGCGGGCGATCCGGACGGCGGCGAGCGCGGCCAGTCCGGCCCCGGCCAGTGCCTTGTTGGCGGCCTCCAGTACCTCCTCGGCTGTCACGGACTCCGCGTCGTGCTGCAACTGGACGACGGCGACGGGACGTTGCCCCTCCCCGGCGGCACCCGGCACACCGACCACCGAGCAGTCCCGGACCAGCTCGGCGCAGTCCGCCAGCAGCACCTCCTCGACCGGCAGGCTGTAGACCGGCCCGGCCGAGGTGTCGATGACGTCCACGGTGCGGTCCAGGTGGTAGAACCGGCCCTCGGCGTCGCGCCGGGCGAGGTCCCCGGTCAGCCAGTAGCCGGCCAGTTCGAAGCTCTCGGTCAGCCGCGCGTTGTTCCAGTAGCCGGGAGTCCGCGAGGGCGAGTCGATCGCGAGCAACCCGACTGTGCCGTCCGGCAGTTCGTTGCCGTCCTGGTCCAGCACGGCCGCCCGGCGCACCACTTCGAGCGGCTTGCCGACGCAGCGGTCGTTGCGGACGCTCTCCGGCGTGGTGACCTGGCCGAACAATGCCATGCCCATCTCGGAGGAGCCCAGGCCGTCGACGAACTGCGAACCGGGCAGCGCGGGTTGCTCGGCCTTCTCCTGCGGCAGCAGCCAGGGCCGGATCAGCCCGGCCGGGCGCTCGCCCAGCTGCACCAGCCGGCGGATGTGCCCGTAGTGCGCGCTGTCGCCGGTGTTGAACCAGGAGTGCACCTTGGCCGCGCCCGCCACCGGCAGCTCACCGGTGGCGAGTTCGACGAAGGTGCGCGGGAAGGAGGCGACCATGGTGGGCCGGAAGGCCTCCATCACCGGCTCGACCACCGAGCGCCGCCAGTCCGCCATCACCACGGTCGGCAGGCCGAGCAGGGTCGCGGTGAGGAAGTAGCTCAGGCCGCCGGCGTGGGTGTGCGGCATCAGCGACATCAGCCGGTCCTCCGGCTCGGCCGGGAAGCGCACCATCCGCGGCTGCTTGCCGTCCCAGAACTGCCGGTGCGCCAGCATCGTCGACTTCGGCGTGCCGGTGGTGCCGGAGGAGTGGATCAGCGCGACCACGTCGTCCGCCGCGTGCCGGTACGGGTACTCGGCGGGCAGGCCGCCGGAGGCGTCCGCGTCGAAGGCCTGGATCTCGGCGGCGAGCGCGATGAACCTCGGGCGGCGCTGCGGGTCCTGGCGGTACGCGGCGGCCAGGCGGGTGGTGTCGTCGGCGACCACGCCGACCACGCCGACGTGGTTCAGGTAGCGGACCATCACGTCGTGCCGCATGGCGTCGTTGACCAGGGCCGGGACGGCGCCCAGCGCGGTGAGCGCGAGGAAGTGCAGCAGCGGTTCCAGGCCCTCGGCGATCACCACCGCCACCGGCTCGCCCGGGCGCACGCCGTTCGCGTGGTACCAGGCGGCGTAGCGGTCGCGCAGGGCGGCGAGGTCCTGGAGGCTGTGGCCGCGCAGCACCACCGCGCCGCGGTGGTCGAGGTGGTGGCTGTAGGCGAAGGGGACCGCGCGGTTGGGGTTCACGGCGAGGGCGTGGTCGAGGAAGTTGCCGGCCCCGAGCCCGGGTTCGGCCATCAGTCGCTCGCGCGCGGCGAGCGGCGCGACCGGGGAGGGCCCGGAGGGCGCGGCGGAGGCTGCGGACGGGCCGCTGTTCAGGGAGGAACTCTCGTCGCTCATGGCGGTCTCCTGAGGGGGTGGCCCGCGGTTCTTGTGGAACGGGAGCGCGGGCTGCGTGGTGAGGGAGAACAGGTGGGTGCGGGTGCGTGCCGGGGTGCTGGTGCTGGTGCCGGTGGTTCGGTGGAGCTGGGGTCAGAGCTCGGAGTCGAGGATCTCCGCGACGACCCGGTGGCCGGAGCGGATCGCGCCCTCCAGCAGGCCGAAGAACTCGGTACTGGTCTCGGTCCCGGCCCAGTGCACCCGGCCGTGCGGCGCGGTCAGCGCCGGGCCGAGCCGCGACCAGTCGCCGGGCCCGAACAGGGCCGCGTAACACCCCTTGCTGTAGGGCTCGTTCACCCAGTCGGTGCGATGGAAGCCGATCGGTTCGGGCAGCATCGGGAACAGCGAGGCGGCCTGCTCGACGGCGGCCGCGCGTTGCTCCTCCGGCCCCAGGGCCGCGTAGCGGTGCGCCTCCGCGCCGGTGACGAAGCCGGTGAGCACGCCGACCCGGGACCCGTCCGGCGCGTCGGCCGGCGAGTCGTCGACGGTGGAGAGCAGCGGCCCCCGGGCGTTGACCGACCAGCCGGAGAGCCCGTGCTCGCGCCAGACCGGCGAGGGGTAGACCAGGTTGACCTTGACCGCGCAGCCGCGTCCGGTCCGCTCGCCCGCGCGCGGGGCCGGACGGACGGGCCGGAGGTCGAGCGCCTCGGCGAGCAGCGGCGGCAGCGCCACCACCGCGACCTCGGCCCGGTACGCCGCGCCCGCCTCGGTGTGCACGGTGACACCCTCGCCGTCCTGGACCACGGACCGCACCGGTTCGCCGAGCCGCACCGAGCCGGGCCGCCGCTCCGTCAGCCGGGCGGCGAGCCGCTCGCACAGCAGGTGCGCGCCGCCGGCGACCCGGTCCTCCTGGGCGCCGCCCTCGAAGGCGTTCAGATAGCGCAGTCCGCCGCCCGAGCGCAGGTAGAAGGCCATGTGCAGGACCGAGACGTCGGCCGGGTCGGCGGCCATCATCTCGCCGAGGAAGAGCGGGAAGAACAGCCGGGCGTCCGGGTGGTCGAGCTGCTGCTCGGCCCACTCGGCGGCGGTGAGGGCGTCCAGCCGTTCGGCGTCCGGGGTGAGCCAGGGCGCCTCCGGGTCGACCTGGGCGGTGAGTTCGGCGAGCCGGTCGAACAGCTCGCCGAGCGCGACCGCGTTGAGCGGCGGGAACCGGCCGTCCCGGGTGGCGAGTTCGCCGTCCGCGCCGGGGGCGCCGGCGGCTCCGGCGGCGGGGTTCAGTGCGAACCGGCTCGCGCCGAGCATGGTGGTGGGCGTGGTGGAGAGGCCCAGGTTTTTGATCAGCGCCAGGAGTTCGGTGTGCTTGGCGCCGAGGTAGGCGGCGCCCGCGTCGATCCAGGCGCCGGGCGCGACCTCGATCCCGTGGGTGCGTCCGCCGACCCGTGGGCGCGCCTCCAGCACGGTGACCTCCACCCCCCGCGCCGCCAGCCCCTCGGCGGCGGTCAGACCGGCCAGGCCGGCGCCGATCACCACGGCGGAGGTCACCCGGGCCGGGCCGTTCGTGGCAGGGCTGTTCGTGGCAGGGCTGTTCGTGGTGGGGCCGTTCGTGGTGGGGCCGGTCATCCCGCGGCCGCGATCAGCTCGACCAGACCGGCCGGGGTCGGCGCGAGCACGAAGTCTTCGAAGGACAGCTCGACGCCGTAGTTCCGGGCGACCGCGCTCAGGACGCGG
>NZ_LGDO01000007.1:0-31770 GCF_001279805.1 Streptomyces sp. XY431 | reverse complement strand
GGGCGGGGTTTCCCCCGCCCTTGTCGGGCTTCTCCCCCCCAAAAGGGTACGCGCCCCCCCCCCCCCCTCCCTCCCCCCCCCCCCCCCCCGAGCCGCGAGCGCCCCCGCCGGACGGATCCGACGGGGGCGCTCCGGGGTCTCTCCGGCTACTTGTTCACCACGGTGAGCGGAAGCATCTTCTTGCCCGTGGGGCCGATTTGGATGCTGGTGTCCATCTGGGGGCACACGCCGCAGTCGAAGCACGGGGTCCAGCGGCAGTCGTCGACCTCGACCTCCTCCAGGGCGTCCTGCCAGTCCTCCCACAGCCAGTCCTTGTCGAGGCCGCTGTCCAGGTGGTCCCAGGGCAGGACCTCCTCGTAGCCGCGCTCGCGGGTGGTGTACCAGTCGACGTCGACGCCGGTGCCGGCCAGGCCCTTCTCGGCGGAGGCCATCCAGCGGTCGTAGGAGAAGTGCTCGCGCCAGCCGTCGAAGCGGCCGCCGTCCTCGTAGACCGCGCGGATGATCGCGCCGACCCGGCGGTCGCCGCGGGAGAGCAGGCCCTCGACGATGCCGGGCTTGCCGTCGTGGTAGCGGTAGCCGATGTTCTTGCCGTACTTGCGGTCGCCGCGGATCGAGTCGCGCAGCTTGGCCAGGCGGGCGTCGGTGGCCTCGGCGGACAGCTGCGGGGCCCACTGGAACGGGGTGTGCGGCTTGGGCACGAACCCGCCGATGGAGACGGTGCAGCGGATGTCGTTCTGGCCGGTGACCTCGCGGCCCTTCTGGATGACGTTCTTCGCCATCTCGCCGATCTGGAGCACGTCCTCGTCGGTCTCGGTGGGCAGGCCGCACATGAAGTACAGCTTCACCTGGCGCCAGCCGTTGCCGTACGCGGTGGCGACGGTGCGGATGAGGTCCTCCTCCGACACCATCTTGTTGATCACCTTGCGCATGCGCTCACTGCCGCCCTCGGGGGCGAAGGTGAGGCCGGAGCGGCGGCCGTTGCGGCTGAGCTCGTTGGCGAGGTCGATGTTGAAGGCGTCGACGCGGGTGGACGGCAGGGAGAGGCCGACCTTGTCGTCCGTGTAGCGGTCGGCCAGGCCCTTGGCGATCTCACCGATCTCGGTGTGGTCGGCGGAGGACAGCGACAGCAGGCCGACCTCCTCGAAGCCGGTGGCCTTGAGTCCGCGGTCGACCATCTCGCCGATGCCGGTGATGCTTCGCTCCCGCACGGGGCGCGTGATCATGCCGGCCTGGCAGAAGCGGCAGCCGCGGGTGCAGCCGCGGAAGATCTCCACGGACATCCGCTCGTGCACGGTCTCCGCGAGCGGGACGAGCGGCTGCTTGGGGTAGGGCCACTCGTCGAGGTCCATCACGGTGTGCTTGGAGACCCGCCACGGCACGCCGGGGGCGTTCGGCACGACCCGGGCGATCCGGCCGTCCGACAGGTACTCGACGTCGTAGAACCTCGGCACGTACACGCCGCCGGTGCGGGCCAGCCGCAGCAGCAGCTCGTCGCGGCCGCCCGGGCGGCCCTCGGCCTTCCACTCCCGGACGATCCTGGTGATGTCGAGCACGGCCTGCTCGCCGTCGCCGATCACCGCGCAGTCGATGAAGTCCGCGATCGGCTCGGGGTTGAACGCGGCGTGGCCGCCGGCCAGCACGACCGGGTCGTCCTCGGTGCGGTTGCGGGCCTCCAGCGGGATGCCGGCCAGTTCGAGCGCGGCCAGCATGTTGGTGTAGCCGAGCTCGGTGGAGAAGGAGAGCCCGAACACGTCGAACGCCTTCACCGGCCGGTGGGCGTCCACGGTGAACTGGGGCACGCCGTGCTCGCGCATCAGCGCCTCGAGGTCCGGCCACACGCTGTAGGTGCGCTCGGCGAGGACGCCCTCCTGCTCGTTGAGCACCTCGTAGAGGATCATGACGCCCTGGTTGGGCAGGCCCACCTCGTAGGCGTCGGGGTACATGAGCGCCCAGCGGACGTCGCAGGCGTCCCAGTCCTTGACGGTCGAGTTGAGCTCGCCGCCGACGTACTGGATCGGCTTCTGGACGTGCGGGAGGAGAGCCTCCAGGCGTGGGAAGACCGATTCGACAGTCATGAGTACCAGGAACCCTTACGACGTTCGGAACCGCCGCTCGCTCGGCATGGCGACGGCTGGGAGGGGTGACCCTCAAGAGTAGCCGAACCGCCGTGTTCCCCGGCCCGGCCGCCCTCGCCCCGGGACCGGCCGCGGGCCGCGCGACCGCCCGTGCCGAGGGGTGTACGGACAGGTCCCGGCACGTGAACGCGGCCCCACCGCGGGACCCCGGCGACTGTTGACACGCTCCGAGGCCGCGTGCGGTACTGGCAAGGCTCCACCGGAAGGTCCTGTGCGCCCCCGGGACAAGGGAGTTGGCCGCGCGCGCACCGGCCGTGCCGGGCGGCCCGGCGCGACCCCGCGCCGGACTCCCGGCCCAGGCCCCCGACCGCGCCGACCCGCCCGCCCCCGAGGACAGGAGAGCCATGACCGACACGGGCCGGCGGACGCGCCGGATCGACAGCCCGTGCAACGACACCGAGAGCTACCCGACCGTGGCCCGGGCGATCGCCGCGGCCCGCGGGCTGGCCCGCCGCCACCCCGGCCGCTGCCGGGTGCGCGAGGTGGGCCGTTCCCGCGCCGGACGCCCACTGGTACTGCTCTCGGTGGACGACGGCGAGCACACCGTGCTCGTGGTCGGCGGCCCGCACCCGAACGAGCCGGTCGGCCTGGCCGCCGCCGTCCGGCTGGCCGAGCAGGCGCTGGCGCAGCCGCCCCGCCCCGGGGTCGGCTGGCACGTCCTGCTCTGCCTGGACCCGGACGGCGCCGCGCTGAACGAGGGCTGGCTGAACGGGCCGCTCACCGCGGCCCGGCACTACGAGCACTTCTTCCGGCCCGCCTTCCACGAGCAGCCCGAACTGCTGCCGCACCCGGACGGGCCGCTGGCCCCGATGCCGGAGAGCCGGGCGCTCACCGGGCTGATCGACGAGCTGCGCCCGGTGCTCCAGTGCTCGCTGCACGGCGTGGACTTCGGCGGCGCCTTCGTGCAGCTCACCCGGCCGCTGCCGGCCCTGGCCGGGCGCTTCGCCCGTTCGGCGGCCCGCGGCGGCATCCCGCTGGACGTCGACTCCTACGACGCGCTCGGCTGGGCCAGCCCGGCCCCCGGCACCTATCTGATGCCGCCGCCGGGCCGGAGCAGGCAGCCCCTGCCGGACCGTCCCGAGCTGTCCACCTGGGCGTACGCGGGGCGGCACGGCGGGACGACGGCCGTGCTGGAGGTCCCGATGTGGGCGGTCGACGCGGTCGGCGACCACCGTCCGGCCCCGGACGTGGCCGCCGCCATGGCGGCCTGCGCGGACCGGCTGCGGTCCCGGGTGGCGGCGCTGACCGCCCTGCTGCCGCAGGTGCCGACGCACGCGGGGGTGGCGTACGGGCCGCTGCTGCGCTCGGTCGAGTTCAATCTGGCGGTCTGCCCGCCGGTGGTGGACGACTGGCTGGCGAACTGGTCGACGGCGGCGCTGTCGGTGTCCCGGGTGACCACGGCCCGGATCGTCGCCGAGCGGGTGCCGCTGCGGATCGCCGCGATGCTGCTGCGGCTGCTCGCGGACAGCGGCGGCCCGGCGGCGGACGCGGCCCGGGCGCGGGCCCGGGGGGTGGCGGCGGCGAGCCTGGAGGGCCTGCAGCGCCTCGGCGCCCGCTGGGTCCCGGTCGAGACCCAGGTCGCCCACCAGACCCGGGCGGTGCTCGCCGCCGCCGACCTGCTGCTGCCCTAGGGCGCGCACACACGGCGAGGGCCGGTCCGGGGATCCCCGGACCGGCCCTCGCCGTACACCCTCGGCCCGCTCAGGCCGCTATCGGCCGTTGGCTCTGCACCGCCTGGAGCAGCCCGATCGCCACCCAGGTGGAGAACATCGACGATCCTCCGTAGGAGACGAACGGCAGCGGGATGCCGGCCACCGGCATAATGCCCAGGCACATCCCTATGTTCTCGAAGCCCTGGAAGGCGAACCAGGCGACCACCCCGGCCGCCACGATCGTGCCGTACAGGTCGGTGGCCTGGCGGGCGATCCGGCAGCCCCGCCAGAGCACCACGCCCAGCAGCACGATGATGGCCATCGCGCCGAGGAAGCCCAGTTCCTCGCCGGCGACCGTGAAGACGAAGTCGGTCTGCTGCTCCGGCACGAACTGCCCGGTGGTCTGGGTGCCGTGGAACAGCCCCTTGCCGGTCAGCCCGCCGGAGCCGATCGCGATCCGGGCCTGCGCGGTGTTGTAGCCGACGCCGGACGGGTCGAGCGCCGGGTTGGCGAAGGCCGCGAACCGGTCGATCTGGTACTTGCTCAGCACGCCGAGCTTCCAGATCGCGACGCAGCCGCCGACGCCCGCCAGGATCAGCCCGAACACCCAGCGGTTGGCCGCGCCGGAGGCGAGCAGGATGCCCAGCACGATGACGGCCATCACCATCACCGAGCCGGCGTCGGGCATCAGCATCACGATCGCCATCGGCAGGGTCGCCCAGACCAGTGCCCGGAACACCGCCTTGTTCGCCGGGAACTCCCGCTCCCCGGCGTCCACCTGGTCGGACATCACCAGCGCCATGGACAGCACGATCGCCAGCTTGGCGAACTCGGCCGGCTGCACGGAGAAGCCGCCGCCCAGCTGGATCCAGGAGTGCTGGCCGTTGATGGTCGAGCCGAGCGGGCTCAGGGTGGCCACCAGCAGCAGGATCACACCGGCGTACAGGAAGGGCACCACGGTGCGGAACCGCCGGCTCCCTATCGCTATCACCACCGCGCACAGCACCGCCCCGACCATGACGTTGGTCAGGTGCCGGAACAGGAAGTACTGCGGGTCGCCGTGGGTGAGGGAGTCGCGCCCCCGGGTGGCCGACCAGACCAGCAGCGAGCTGCCCAGCGACAGGACAGCCGCGGCCAGCAGCAGTATCCAGTCGATCCGCCACAGCGGGGAGTCCTTGGCCAGCGCCTTGGGCACCCCGCCGCGCTGCGGGGCGAGCCGGAGCTGGCGGTACGAACCGTAGGAGGTCATGCCCGGCCCCTTCCGGTGGTGGAGCGGGTGGGTTCGACGGCGGCCGCGGCGGCGGCGACCGGCACCGGGGTGCTGCCGCCGGACCGGTCCGGGTCCAGGAAGACCCGCGGCGAGCCGCCGGTCACCCCGGGGTCGCCGAGAGGGACGACCGAAGCGGCGGAGACGGCCGAACCGACCGAACCAACGGAGCCGGCCGAGGTGGCCGAGGCAGCCGAGCCGGCCGAGGCGTCGAAGGACACCGGCTTGATGATCGCGGTCCCGTCCGGGTTGAACTTCGGCAGCTCGGCCTGCGGCTTCGGCAGCAGCGCCTTGCCCTGGTCGATGTTGCCCTTGTCGTCGACGCCGTACAGAGACTGGTAGATCCGGCGGATCGCGTCGCCGGAGCCGCCGGAGCCGGTGCCGCCTTGGCTTATCGTCATCACGACCGCGTAGTCGCGGCTGTAGGTGGTCAGCCACGAGGTGGTCTGCTTGCCCTCGACCTCGGCGGTGCCGGTCTTGGCGTGCAGCTCGATCTTGCCCTGGGGCCAGCCCGCGCCGGTGAACTTCCAGGCCGCGGTGCCGCTGGTGACGACGCCCGCGGTGGCCTGGTCGATGTAGCCGAGCAGCTTCTGGTCGCCGGGCAGCCGGCCGTCCTCGTGCGGGGCGATCTCGCGGACGAGATCCCCGCCCGGGCTTATCACGGCCTTGGCGACGGTGGGCCGGTAGAAGGTGCCGCCGTTGGCGAGCGCCGAGTAGATCCGGGCCATCTGGACCGGGGTGACCAGGGTGTCGCCCTGGCCGATCGCGAAGTTGACGGCGTCACCGGCGCGCATCTGGTAGCCGTCGACGCAGTTCTCCCGGGCGATCAGGTCGGAGAAGGTGTTGCCGCCCTTCTCCGCCTGCTTGCACCAGGCGTCCTTGTTGTTGTCGTAGAAGGACTGCTTCCACTGCCGGTCGGGGACCCGGCCGGGGACCTCGCTGGGCAGGTCGATACCGGTCTTGGCGCCGAGGCCGAACTGGTGGGCGGTCTTGAAGAACCAGTCGCCCGGGTCCTTCTTCGGCTTGATGCCGCCGTCCTTCATCCACTGGTCGTACGCCAGGCCGTAGAAGACGGTGTCGCAGGAGACCTCCAGGGCGCGCTCCAGGGAGATCGCCCCGAAGCTCTCGCTCTCGAAGTTCTTGAACTCGCGGCCGCCGATGGTCATGCTCTTCGGGCAGTCGTAGCGGCCGTCGAGCGAGTAGCCGGCCTGGACGGCGGCAGTGGTGGAGATGACCTTGAAGGTCGAGCCAGGGGCGGACTGACCCTGTATGGCCCGGTTGAGCAGCGGGAAGTTGGACTCCTTGCTGGTCAGCGCCTGGTAGTCCTTGCCGCTGATGCCGCCCTGCCACAGGTTGGGGTCGTAGGTGGGGGCGCTGGCCATCGCGACGATCCGCCCGGTGTGCACGTCCATCACGACGGCGGCACCGGAGTCGGCCTCGTAGTTGCGGTTGGTGACCTTGTCGAAGGTCTTGCGGGCGTCGCTCATCGCCTGCGCCAGGTTGTCCTCGACGACCTTCTGCACCTTGGCGTCGATGCTGGTCACCAGGTTGTTGCCGGTCTGCGGGGCGGCCTGGTCGGCGGTGCCGATGACCCGGCCGAGGTTGTCCACCTCCAGCTTGGTGATGCCCGCGGTGCCGCGCAGGTCGCGGTCGTAGACGGACTCCAGTCCGGCCCGGCCGATCTGGTCGGCCGGCAGGTAGCGGTCGAGGCCGGCCTTGTCGGCGGTCTTGGAGACCTCCTCGTCGGTGACCGGCGAGAGGTAGCCGAGCACCTGGGCGAGGTTGGCGCCCTCGGCGCCGGTGTAGTGGCGCACGGCGGTGGGCTGGGCGGTGATCCCGGGGAAGTCCTCGCGGCGTTCCATTATCTGCATCGCCTGCTGGGTGGTCGCCTCCTTGGTGACCGGGATCGGCTGGTACGGAGAACCGTTCCAGCAGGGCTGCGGTGTCTTGGCGTCGCAGAGCCGGACCTTCTCCTGGACGTCCTTGGCGGGCATCCCGAGCACCTCGGCGAGCCGGGTCAGCACCGCCTTGCCGGCGTCCTTCTGCTGGAGCAGCGAGGTGCGGCTGACCGAGACGACCAGCTTGGTCTCGTTACCGGCCAGGATGCGGCCGGAGGCGTCCAGGATCTCGCCGCGGACGGCCGGTTCGACGACCTCGCGGATGTGGTTGCCGGTCGCCTTGGCGGTGTAGACGCTGGCGTTGCGGATCTGCAGGTACCAGAGCCGTCCGCCGAGGGTGGCGAGCAGCGAGACCACCAGGATCTGCAGCACCACCAGACGGATCGTCACCCGCCGGGTTCGGCCGGTCTCGGGGATGTTGCTCACGTCTCGTGCGCTCCAAAACTGAACAGGGCGGGCAGGCTGGTCGGGGCCGGGCTACGGGCGCTTTCCCGCGCCGAGCAGGCGCTTCTTGCGGTAGGCCGGTCCGGCCGTGGCCTCGCGGGTGGTGCGGTAGCGGGTCAGGCTGCCGAGGCCGGGGCCGCCCTCGTCGTCCTCGGCGACCGACAGCGGGTCCTTGCCGAAGCGGCGGGCGATCAGCATCACGGCGGGCACCACGAAGGGTGCGAGCAGCAGGTCGTAGAGCAGGGCGGTGACGACGAGCTGGCCGAGTCCGACGTGCCGGGCGGCGGTGTCGCCGACGAGGGCGCCGACCATCGCGTACAGCAGGGTGGAGGCGATCGCGGCGCCGGCGACCACGAGCAGCGCACTGGAGACCGAGCGCTGGCGGCCGTGCTCGGGGCGCAGCAGCCCGGCGGCGTAGCCCATCAGGCAGAGCACCAGCGCGTAGCGGCCGATGGCGTGGTCCGAGGGCGGGGCGAGGTCGGCGAGCAGGCCGGCCGCGAAGCCGACCAGGCAGCCGCCGGTGGGTCCGTAGACGAGGGCGAGGCCGACGACCACGAGCAGCAGTATGTCCGGGGTCGAGCCGGGCAGTTGCAGCCGGCCGAAGACGCTGACCTGGAGCAGCAGCCCGAGCAGGATCAGGATCGCGGAGACGGGGATGCGGGCGAGGCGCATGGCTCAGTTCCCCCCAGTGGGCTTGGCGGGCGGGACGGCGGCGGCCGGCGCGGCGGGTGCCGCGGGGGCGGCGGGCGCGGCCTGGCCCTGGGCGGCCGGCGCGGGGGCGGGCGGCAGGACGGCGTCGCGCGGGTCGGTGCGGGGCGGGACGACGACGACGCCGACCAGGTCCAGCCGGGTGAACTGGACGAAGGGCTCGACCAGGACGGTCTTGGTGAGCTGTCCGGGGGTGGCCTCGACCTGGACGACCCGGCCGACCGGGACGCCGGGCACGAACGGGCGGCCGCTCTGCGAGCCGAAGGTGACCAGCCGGTCGCCCTCCTTGACCTGGGCCTTGCCGTTGAGCAGGGAGACCTTCATGGCGCTGGTGCCGCCGCCGGCGGCGAAGCCGATCTCCCCGGTGCCCTCCAGCCGGGTGCCGGCGGTGAAGCCGGGGTCGGAGGCGAGCAGCACGGTGGCGGTGGTGGGGGCGACGGTGGTGATCCGGCCGACCAGGCCCTGGCCGTTGACGACGGTCATGTCGCGGGTGAGGCCGTCGTCGCTGCCGGCATCGATGGTGATGGTCCAGGAGAAGCCCTGGGCCGGGCCGATCGCGATGGTCTGGGCGGCCTTGACGGTGTAGCCGCCGGCGCCGGCGGTGCGCAGCAGGTCGTCGAGCTGCTTGGTGCGCCCGCCCGCCATGTCGGAGGAGGCCAGCTTCTGCCGCAGTTCGGTGTTCTCGCGGGCGAGCTGGTCGGTGCGGCCGCTGTTGGAGGCGGCGTCGCGGAAGGCGCGGACGGTGTCGGCGACCGGGTCGACCGCGCTGGCGGCGCCGCGTTCGACCGGGCCGAGGACGGTGGCGGCGGCGCGCCGGGCGCCGCCGAGCGGGGAGCTCTCACCGCCCTTGATGTCGACGGTGATCAGTGCGAACGCGACGGCAACCAGCAGGATGAGCAGTAGCCGGCTCTCTCGTGTGTCCCTCACGGTGCTGGTACTGCCCCTTCGTGCCCCTGGTCCGCCGGCCCGGGCTGTGGACCCGGGCGGGGACCCGTCGGTTCGGCTGGTGTTCCGGTTCTGCTAACGGCGCGGCGCGGCGTCGAGTACCTGCTGGAGCGCCTCGAACTCCTCGACGCACTTGCCGGAGCCGAGTGCGACGGAGTCCAGCGGGTTCTCGGCGATGTGGATCGGCATGCCGGTCTCCCGGCGCAGCCGCTCGTCCAGGCCGCGGAGCAGGGCGCCGCCGCCGGTGAGCACGATGCCCCGGTCCATGACGTCGCCGGCCAGCTCGGGCGGGCACTGGTCGAGGGTGGTCTTGACCGCGTCGATGATCGAGTTGACCGGCTCGTCGATGGCCTCGCGGACCTCGGCGGCGGAGATGACGACGGTCTTGGGCAGGCCGCTGACGAGGTCGCGGCCGCGGATCTCGGCGTGCTCGTCCTTCTCGCCCTCCAGGCCGAAGGCGGAGCCGATGCTCATCTTGATCTGCTCGGCACTGCGCTCGCCGAGGAGCAGCGAGTACTCCTTCTTGATGTGCTGGACGATGGCGTTGTCCAGTTCGTCGCCGGCGACCCGGATGGACTGCGCGGTGACGATGCCGCCGAGCGAGATGACGGCGACCTCGGTGGTGCCGCCGCCGATGTCGACGACCATGTTGCCGGTGGGCTCGTGGACCGGGAGTCCGGCGCCGATCGCGGCGGCCATCGGCTCCTCGATGATGTGCACCTGGCGGCAGCCGGCCTGGAGGGAGGCCTCGATGACCGCGCGGCGCTCGACGCCGGTGATGCCGGAGGGGACGCAGACGACGACCCGGGGGCGGGCGAGGAAGCGGCGGCGGTGCACCTTGAGGATGAAGTAGCGCAGCATCCGCTCGGTGATCTCGAAGTCGGCGATCACGCCGTCCTTGAGCGGGCGGATGGCCACGATGTTGCCGGGGGTGCGCCCGATCATCTTCTTGGCCTCGGAGCCGACCGCGAGGATGCCGCCGGTGTTGGTGTTGACCGCGACGACGGACGGCTCGTTGAGAACGATCCCCTTGCCCCTGACGTACACCAGCGTGTTGGCAGTTCCGAGGTCGATCGCCAGGTCGCGGCCGATGAACGACAGGTTGCTCGCCATGGGGTGTGGGTGCCTTCCCGGGCTCGGAGTCATGTGGGGTGGACGGTGTGCGCCCGCAGACGGGCGGCGACCAGCTGAGCTGCCTTACCGGGCCCTTGAGTCGCGTCCATCGTAGTCACGCCGTTCGGCACGGACGTCGACCCGGGGCACGCCGTCCATTGTCCGGGGCGTGATCGCTTCTCAGGGCATTGGGACGCCGTGTCGGAGGGCCTGGTTCCCTATTTCCCGATAAGAATGCCCCGGCCGGGCCAATGGTCCCGGCCGGGGCGTCCCGAAGGTCCCGGTGCCCGCGCGGTCAGGCCTGGGCGGGGAAGAAGATCTTGATCTCGCGCTCGGCGGACTCGACCGAGTCGGAGGCGTGGATCAGGTTCTCGCGGGTGATGGTCGCGTAGTCGCCGCGGATGGTGCCGGCCCCGGCCTCCAGCGGGTTGGTGGCGCCGGCCAGCATGCGGATGCCGGCGATGACCTCCTCGCCCTCGACGATCAGGGCGATCGACGGGCCGGAGGTCATGAACTCCAGCAGCGGCTCGTAGAACGGGCGGCCGACGTGCTCCGCGTAGTGCTGCTCCAGCGTCGCCCGGTCGAAGGTACGCAGCTCGGCGGCGGCGAGCCGCCAGCCGGCCTTGCGCTCGATCCGGCTGATGATCTCGCCGGCCAGGCCGCGCGCGACGGCGTCGGGCTTCAGCAGGACGAGGGTGCGCTGGGACACGGGGCGTCTCCTGGGGAAATCGGGTTCGGCGCGCACGCGGGAATCGGCGCGCACACGGATCGGCACGCACGCGCGATTCCGCGTGCGCCGTGCGACTACCGCAGAGGTTACCTTGCGTGAGCGAACGCCCCGGACCCGGTCCGGAGCCGTCTCAGACGGCCGCGGCGGCGGCCCGGGCGGCCTTGATCTCGTCGATCCTCCGGCCGTAGTGCACCGAGCACCACCAGAGGCCGGCGAAGATCACGCCGAGCACGAACATGGTCGGCACCACGAAGCCGCTGGCGATCAGCCCGAGCTGCAGCGCCCAGCCGACGGCCACCGCGCCGGGGCGGGTGATCATGCCGCAGAGCAGGACGCACAGCACCATGGCGATGCCGCTGACCGTCCACAGGGCGCCGTGGGAGACGTCCGTGAGCTGCATCGCGACCAGGGCCGCGAAGAGCACCACGAGGGCCTCGCCGATCAGCGTCGAGGAGCAGAGCGTCCTCATCGTCACTTCCTCCCGAGCAGCAGGCGGGCCTCGCCCACCGTGATGACCGATCCGGTGACCAGCACCCCGGCGCCGCCGAGGTCGCCCTCCTCCTCGGCCAGGGTGACGGCGGCGGCGATGGCGTCGTCCAGTCGGGGCTCGACCTGGACCCGGTCCTCGCCGAAGATGTCGACCGCGAGCGCGGCCAGGGCGTCCACGTCCATCGCGCGGTGGGTGGAGTTCTGGGTGATCACGACCTCGGCGAGGAGCGGCTCGAAGGCCTCCAGCAGGCCGGCCACGTCCTTGTCACCACTGGTGCCGATCACGCCGACCAGCCGGGTGAAGCCGAAGGACTCGCCGATCGCGGTGACGGTCGCCTGGGCGCCGTGCGGGTTGTGGGCGGCGTCCAGCAGGATGGTGGGGCTGCGCCGGACGACCTCCAGCCGGCCCGGGGAGCTGATGCCGGAGAACGCCTGGCGGACCTTGTCGGCGTCGAGCTGGCCGCCGCGGGCGCCGCCGACACCGAAGAACGCCTCGACGGCGGCCAGCGCGAGGGCCGCGTTCTGGGCCTGGTGCTCGCCGTGCAGCGGCAGGAAGACGTCCTCGTACTCCTCGCCGCCGATCCCGCGCAGCGTCATCAGCTGGCCGCCGATCGCGAGTTCGCGGCGGACGACGCCGAACTCCATGCCCTCGCGGGCGACCGTGGCGTCCACCTCGACCGCGCGCCGCAGGATGGTCTGGGCGGCGTCGAGCTGCTGCTGGGCGACGACCGCGACGGCGCCGGACTTGATGATCCCGGACTTCTCGACGGCGATCTCGCCGGTCGTCTCCCCGAGCTTGTCGGTGTGGTCGAGGCCGATCGGGGTGATCACGGCGACGCCGGCGTCGATGACGTTGGTGGCGTCCCAGGAGCCGCCCATGCCGACCTCGACCACGGCGACGTCCACCGGCGCGTCGGCGAAGGCCGCGTAGGCCATGCCGGTGAGCACCTCGAAGAAGGACATCGCGACCGGCTCGCGCTCGTCGACCATCCGCACATAGGGCTCGATGTCGCGGTAGACCTCGACGAACCGCTCGGGGGTGATCGGGGCGCCGTCCAGGCTGATCCGCTCGGTGACGCTCTCCACGTGCGGGCTGGTGTAGCGGCCGGTGCGCAGCTCGAAGGCGTTGAACAGCTGCTCGATCATCCGGGCGGTGGAGGTCTTGCCGTTGGTGCCGGTGATGTGGATGGAGGGGAAGGACCGCTGGGGCTGGCCCAGGATGTCCATCAGCGCCTCGATCCGGTCGAGCGAGGGCTCCAGCTTGTTCTCCGGCCAGCGCTCGGAGAGTTCCACCTCGACCTCGCGCAGGGCGTCGGCGGGGCTGCCGTCGGCGGGGCGGAGGGTGTACGGGTTCGGGTCGGCCTTGTCGCTCACGTCCACAGTCTACGGAGCGTGGGGCACCTCTCCTCACGGGGTGAGAACCACCACTTTGCCCGAGTTGGTCGTTTTCTGCGTTTACTATCGTTTTGGCGATATCAGACCGCAATGAAGCATTGATTCGCATCCCAGGGAGACAAATCGCCTTTGATCATGAGGAGCACCGCGCCATGCCCGACGCCCTGCGCCAGTTCTTCGAGATGCGCCGGGACGGCTTCGTCCAGCTCGCCGGGCTGATCTCGCTCGCCCTCGTGGTCTACATGGCCCTGGTCTTCGGCCGCTTCCTGGTTTACTGGGCCGGCTCCCGGCACGCCTTCCGGCGCAACCGCCCGGCCCGCCCCGGCGACCCCGCCGCCTTCCAGTGGCACCTGACAGTCCCCTGCCGGGACGAGGAGGCGGTGATCGCCCAGACCCTGGCCGGACTGCGCGCCGTCGCCCCCGCCGCCCACCTCTGGGTGATCGACGACGACAGCGAGGACGCCACCCGCGACCTGGTGCTGGCCGCCGCCGGAAACGACGCCCGGGTCCACCTCGTCCAGCGCCGCCGCCCGCACGCCCGGATCGGCAAGGGCGCCGCCCTCAACGCCGCCTACCGGGAGATCTCCGCCTCGCTGCCGCCCGGCACCGACCGCTCCCGGGTCGTCCTCGGCGTCGTCGACGCCGACGGGCAGCTCGACCCCGGCACCCTCGAACAGGTCGGCAACGAGCACGCCATGGGCCGCCCCGACACCGGCGCCGTGCAGATCGGCGTCCGGATGCGCAACGCCGAGGACCCGCGCCCGCTGGCCGGCCGGGGCCGGCTCGCCAACGCCCTCGCCCGTGCCCTGGTCCGGATGCAGGACGTCGAGTTCCAGGCCAACAACGCCGGCATGCAGCTGCTGCGCCGCCGCACCGGCAGCGTCGGCCTCGGCGGCAACGGCCAGTTCGTCCGGCTCACCGCCCTCGACTCGCTCACCGCCGAGGAGGGCCGCGACGGCCGCCCCTGGCCCGAGCGCGCCCTGCTGGAGGACTACGAGTCCGGCCTCGACCTGCGGCTGGCCGGCTGGCGGCTCACCCATGTCACCGAGACCAACGTCTCCCAGGAGGCCCTGGTCTCCTGGCGCCGCTTCCTCACCCAGCGCACCCGCTGGGCCCAGGGCAACATGCAGTGCCTGCGCTACACCGGCCGGGTGCTGCGCTCGCCGCACTACCGGCCCGCCGGCAAGGCCGAGGTGCTGTACACCTTCCTCCAGCCGGTGGTCTGCGTCCTGCTGGTCGTCCTCACCCCGCTGTCGCTCGCCATCACCGGCGCCGGTCTGGTGCTCTTCCCCGAGGAGACCGCCGACTTCCAGCTGACCTACGGCCCCTGGATGGCAGTCGCCTTCGTGCTCGCCACCCTGCCGATGGTCTTCTGGGGCCCCACCTACCGCCGGCTCGTCCGCCCCGACCGGAGCCGGCTCACCGGCCTGCTCTGGGGCGTCCTGGTCTGGCTCTACGCCTACCACCTGTTCGTGGTCGCCACCCGGGCCGCCGTCCGGATGCTGCTCGGCCGCAACGGCTGGGCCAAGACCCGGCGCAACGCCGAGAAGGTCGCCGTCGGCGCTCCGACCGCCCTGGAGTCCTGACCCCGGCCGCGTCGCCGCCGCCCTCCCCCGCGGCCCTGCCGCCCCCGAAGCCCCGCCGCCCCGCTGCCCCAGCCCCTGGAGCCGTCCCGCCATGAGCCTGTGCCCCGCCCCCCGGTCCGCCGCCCGCCCGCTCGCCCCCGGCAGCGTCGCCGTCGTCCTCGGCACCCGCCCGGAGCTGGTCAAGCTCGCCCCGCTGATCCACGAACTCGGCCCCGCCACCCGGCTGGTCCACACCGGCCAGCACTGGGACGAGGCGATGTCCGGCCGCTTCCTGCGCGACCTCGGCCTGCCCCGCCCCGAGCTGCTCACCGGCGTCGGCGGCCGCCCCCGGGCCGGCCAGATCGCCCAGTCCCTCGGCCAGCTCGACGCCGCGTTCGCCGAGGACCGCCCGGCCGCCGTCGTCGTCCAGGGCGACACCAACGCCACCCTGGCCGGCGCCCTCGCCGCCAACGCACGGGAGATCCCGCTCGTCCACGTCGAGGCCGGACTGCGCAGCTTCGACCGGGCGATGCCCGAGGAGCACAACCGGGTGATGGTCGACCACGTCTCCGACCTGCTGTGCGCCGCCACCCCCGACAACGCCGCCAACCTGCGCGCCGAGTCCCTCGACGAGGAGCGGATCGCGCTCACCGGCAACACCGTCGTCGAGGTGGTCCGCCGCTCGCTGCCCGGCCCCGAGGAGCGGGCCGGCCTGCTCGCCCGGCACGGCCTCGCCGCGGACGGCTACGTCCTCGCCACCGTGCACCGGCCGGAGAACACCGACACCGCCGAGGCGCTCGGCGCCGTCCTCGCCGAACTCGACCGGATCGCCCGGGCCGGCACACCGGTGCTGTTCCCGATGCACCCGCGCACCCGGGCCGCCGTCGAGCGCTTCGCCCTGGACGGCCTGCTCGCCCGGCTCACGGTGACCGGACCGGTCGGCTACGCCGACTTCCTGGGCCTCGCCCGGCACGCCGCGCTGCTGGTCTCCGACTCCGGCGGGGTGCAGGAGGAGTGCACCGTGCTCGGCCGCCCGCTGCTGGTCGTGCGCCGCTCCACCGAACGGCCCGAGGCCGTCGAGACCGGCTTCGCCGCGCTGGTGGCGCCCGGTGCCGAACTCGGCGCACTGGCCCGCGCCTGGCTCGCCGACACCCCGGAGCGGCTCGCCCGGCTCGCGGACACCCCCAGCCCGTACGGGGACGGCCTGGCCTCCACCCGGATCGCCGAGCTGACCGCCCGGCTCGCCCACGGGCCCGCCGCGGTGCCGCAGGCCGCCGGGGCCGCCGGGGCCGCCCGGCCGGCGGCCCTCTTGACAGCGGAATTGGTCTACTCCACCTTGTGAAGGCAAGTCTCCTCCCCCGACAGGGACTTGTGTTGTCGGTAGCTCCCGCACACAGATCCGTCGACACCCGGACGGCCCTCCCCCACGAGGACCGCCGGCCTCCCCCACCGGAGATGGAGCCATGCCACCTGCTTCACACCGGCGCCCGCGCGCCGTCCACTCGCTGCTCGCCGGCGCCACCGCCGTCGCCCTCGGCCTCGGCGGCCTGGTCCTCGCCGGCGGCGCCGGCGCCCACGCCGCCCCCACCGACGTCGAACTCGTCACCAACGGCGGCTTCGAGGACGCCAACCGCCTCAACGGCTGGACCTGCGCGGCCGGCGCGCCGGAGACCGCCACCGTCCACTCCGGCACCGGCGCGCTGCGCTCCACCCCGAGCGGCAGCGCCACCGGCGAGTGCACCCAGACCGTCACGGTCAGGCCCTCCTCGACGTACACACTGAGCAACTGGGTCCAGGGCTCGTACGTCTACCTGGGCGCCCGCGGCACCGGCGGCACCGATCCGAGCACCTGGACCCCCGGCGGCACCGGCTGGTCCAAGCTCAGCACCACCTTCACCACCGGGGCCGCGACCACCAGCGTCACCGTCTACCTGCACGGCTGGTACGGACAGCCGGCCTTCCTGGCCGACGACGTGTCCCTGCTCGGCCCGGGCGACCCCAAGCCCTCCCCCACCGCGACCAGCCCCACCCCGACCGGCACCGTCGGCCCGTCGCCCACCGACACCACCACGCCCTCCCCCACCGCCACCACGCCCCGGCCGCCGGCCAGGCACCTGCTCACCGGCTACTGGCAGAACTTCGACAACGGCGCCACCGTGCAGCGGATCAGCGACGTCCCGGCCGCGTACGACATCATCGCGGTCTCCTTCGCCGAGGCCACCGGCACGCCCGGCGGCCTGGGCTTCGCCCTGGACCCGACCCTCTCCTCCCGGCTCGGCGGCTACACCGAGGCGCAGTTCAAGGCCGACATCGCGGCCAAGAAGGCGGCCGGCAAGAAGGTGATCCTGTCGGTCGGCGGCGAGAAGGGCACGGTGTCCGTCAACAGCTCCGCCTCCGCCACCAACTTCGCCAACAGCGCCTGGTCGCTGATGCAGAGCTACGGCTTCGACGGCATCGACATCGACCTGGAGAACGGCGTCAGCTCCACCTGGATGGGCCAGGCGCTGCACACCCTGGCGGCCAGGGCGGGCTCCGGCTTCACGCTCACCATGGCGCCGCAGACCATCGACATGCAGTCGACCGGCGCGGAGTACTTCAAGCTGGCGCTGAACGTGAAGGACATCCTCACCATCGTCAATATGCAGTACTACAACTCCGGCGCGATGCTGGGCTGCGACGGGCAGGTCTACTCCCAGGGCACCGTCAACTTCCTGACCGGGCTGGCCTGCATCCAGCTCAAGGGCGGGCTGCGGCCCGACCAGGTCGGACTCGGCGTGCCCGCCTCCACCAGCGCGGCCGGCGGCGGCTACGTCAGCCCGGCCGTGGTCAACAACGCGCTGGACTGCCTGGCCGCCGGCACCAACTGCGGCAGCTTCAAGCCCGACACCAAGTGGCCCGGGATCGGCGGGGCCATGACCTGGTCGACCAACTGGGACGCCAAGGCCGGCGGCGGCATCGCCTCCACCGTCGGCTCGCACCTGCACGCGATGCCGTAACCGGCGCGCGGCCCCGCCCCGGCGGGACCGGAGGCCCGGAGGCCCGAGCCGGTCAGACTCCGGCCCGGGCCTCCGGCACGCCGGCGGGCGCCCCGCCGTGCCGGCGGCGCAGCTCGGCGGTGATCTCGGCCAGCTCCCCCTCCGGCAGCAGCGGCAGCATCATCGCGACACCCTGGAGCAGCCCGCCGAGCAGGAAGGTGGTGTCGGGGGTGGCGGCGACCAGGTCCCGAACCTCCGCCACCTCGCCGGCCGCGACCGCCTCGATCAGCCGGGCCGCGTCCACGCCGTCCTCCTCGACGAGCACCGCGCCGGTGTCGCTCGGGGCCCGCCGGGCCATCGACCGCAGCACCCGGTCGCCCACCTCGGGTGCGTAGGCCTTGCGGACCGCCTCGGCGGCGATCCAGGTGAGCAGCGTGGCCACCTCGCGCTCGACGTGCTCGTCCAGCAGCCGGTCCAGCGCGTGGTCGAACGCGAGCTGGTTGCCGTGCCGGAAGGCGAGCAACAGGGTCGCCGCGCGCGCCTTGGCCTCCTCGACCGCCTCGGCAGGCAGCTCGTCGGCCAACACCTCGGTCACCACCACCACGCCCATGCCCTCCCGTCGTCCCTCACTGTCCGGAACTCGAAGCACACCGTACACATCCGACCTGCGAAATTCCGCGAAACCGCGCGGGCAAGACCGGAATCAATTCGGGCGGAATAGGACCTCACCCGGTCCAGGATGAATATTCGCCGGAAGGGAGCAACGAATTGGGCTATTGGGACGCCCGATCAGCCGACATCCGGAAAAACGGAGGAGCCGCACCCCGCGTCGGCGGGGTGCGGCTCCTGGTGGACCGGGTGACGGCTCCGGGGAGCCGTCGGCGCGTCAGCCCTGCGGCAGCGCCGCGAGCTGGGCGGTGATCCGGGCGATGTCGGCCTCGGCGGCCTCCTGGCGGGTCCGGATCTTGGCGACCACGTCGTCCGGCGCCTTGGCGAGGAACGCCTCGTTGCCGAGCTTGCCGGCGGTCTGGGCCTTCTCCTTCTCGGCCGCGGCGAGGTCCTTGGCGAGGCGCTTGCGCTCCGCCGCGACGTCGATGGTGCCGGACAGGTCCAACGCCACGGTGGCACCGGCGACCGGCAGCGAGGCGGTGGCCGCGAAGCCCTCCTCCGGCACGGTCAGACGCAGCAGCGAGCGGATCGCGTCCTCGTGGACGGCCAGCACGGTGCCGTCCAGGTCCAGCCGGGCCGGGACCCGCTGGCCCGGCTTCAGGCCCTGGTCGGTGCGGAACCGGCGCACCTCGGTGACCACCCGCTGCAGGGTGGCGATCTCCGCCTCGGCCCCGGCGTCGCGGAACCCGCTGTCCTGCGGCCAGTCGGCGATGACCAGCGACTCGGCCCCGGTGAGCGTGGTCCACAGCGTCTCGGTGACGAAGGGCACGATCGGGTGGAGCAGCCGCAGCGTGATGTCGAGGACCTCGCCGAGGACCCGGCGCGCGGCGTCGGCCTGCGGGCCGCCCTTGGCCAGGGTGGTCTTGGAGAGCTCCACGTACCAGTCGAAGACCTCGTCCCAGGCGAAGTGGTACAGCGCCTCGGAGAGCTTCGAGAACTGGTAGTCGTCGTACAGCGCGTCCACCTCGGCGACCGTGCTGTTCAGACGCGACAGGATCCAGCGGTCCGCCGCCGTCAGCTCCTCCGGCGCGGGCAGCGGGCCCTCGACGGTGGCGCCGTTCATCAGCGCGAACCGGGTCGCGTTCCAGATCTTGTTGGCGAAGTTGCGGGCCGCCTGGACCCAGTCCTCGCCGATCGGGACGTCGACACCCGGGTTGGCGCCGCGGGCCAGCGTGAACCGCAGCGCGTCCGAGCCGTACTTGTCCATCCAGTCCAGCGGGTTGACCACGTTGCCGAAGGACTTCGACATCTTCTTGCCGTTCTGGTCACGGACCATGCCGTGCAGCGCGATGGTGTGGAACGGCGGGGTGCCGTCCATCGCGTAGAGCCCGAACATCATCATCCGGGCGACCCAGAAGAACAGGATGTCGTAGCCGGTGACCAGGACGGAGTTCGGGTAGAACTTCGCCAGGCTCTCGGTCTGCTCCGGCCAGCCGAGCGTGGAGAACGGCCACAGGCCCGAGGAGAACCAGGTGTCCAGGACGTCGGTGTCCTGGTGCCAGCCCTCGCCGGCCGGCGGCTGCTCGTCCGGGCCGACGCAGACGATCTCGCCGTTCGGGCCGTACCAGACCGGGATCCGGTGGCCCCACCACAGCTGGCGCGAGATGCACCAGTCGTGCAGGTTGTCCACCCAGTCGAAGTAGCGCTTCTCCATCTCCTGCGGGTGGATCTTGACCCGGCCGTCCCGGACGGCGTCGCCGGCCGCCTGCGCCAGCGGGCCGACCTTGACCCACCACTGCATCGACAGCCGCGGCTCGATGGTGGTCTTGCAGCGCGAGCAGTGGCCCACCGAGTGGACGTACGGGCGCTTCTCGGCGACGATCCGGCCCTCGGCGCGCAGCGCGGCGACGATCGCCGAGCGGGCCTCCAGCCGGTCCAGGCCCAGGAACGGGCCGTGCGCGGTGATCACCGCGTGCTCGTCCATCACCGCGATGTTCGGCAGGCCGTGGCGCTGGCCGATCTCGAAGTCGTTCGGGTCGTGGGCCGGGGTCACCTTGACGGCGCCGGTGCCGAACTCCGGGTCGACGTGCTCGTCGGCGACGATCGGGATCCGGCGGCCGGTGAGCGGCAGCTCGATCTCGGTGCCGACCAGGTGCCGGTAGCGCTCGTCGTCCGGGTGGACGGCGACCGCGGTGTCACCGAGCATCGTCTCGGCCCGGGTGGTGGCGACGACGATGGAGTCCTCGCCCTCGCCGTAGCGGATCGAGACCAGCTCGCCGTCGTCGTCCTGGTACTCCACCTCGATGTCCGAGATGGCGGTCAGACAGCGCGGGCACCAGTTGATGATGCGCTCGGCCCGGTAGATCAGCTCGTCGTCGAAGAGCTTCTTGAAGATGGTCTGGACGGCCTGCGACAGGCCCTCGTCCATGGTGAAGCGCTCGCGCGACCAGTCGACGCCGTCGCCGAGCCGGCGCATCTGGCCGGAGATCTGGCCGCCGGACTCCGCCTTCCACTTCCAGACCCGCTCGACGAACTCCTCGCGGCCCAGGTCGTGGCGGGACTTGCCCTCCTTGGCCAGCTCGCGCTCGACCACGTTCTGGGTGGCGATGCCGGCGTGGTCCATACCGGGCTGCCACAGCGCCTCGAACCCCTGCATCCGCTTGCGGCGGACCAGGGCGTCGATCAGCGTGTGCTCGAAGGCGTGGCCCAGGTGCAGCGAGCCGGTGACGTTCGGCGGGGGGATGACGATGGTGAACGGGGGCTTGTCGCTCGTGGCGTCGGCGGTGAAGTAACCGCGCTCTACCCAGCGCTCGTACAGCTCGCCCTCTACGTCCGCCGGAGCGTAGGTCGTCGGGAGGGTGGCTGCGTCGTCCCCTGCGGGCGTGCTCGCGGGGCGCTGGTTCGTGGTGTCGGTCACGACGGACAGTTTACGTACCCCGGGAACCCGGTTACGAACGCCTTTCACCCCCCGGACTCCCGGCCCGGCCCGGAAGGGCGCGCACGCAAGGGCCCCGGTGCCGCCACGAGGGCGGTACCGGGGCCCCGGTCCCGGCCCGGGAAGACCGGGCCGGAGAGGTCTCGGGCGGGGCTCAGGCGCTCTTGTCGCGCCGCTCCCGCTTGATCATGTCGCGCGGCACCAGGGTCGGGATGGCGTGCTTGGAGACGACGTCCCCGGTCACCACCACCCGGGCGACGTCCTGACGCGAGGGGACCTCGTACATCACGGACATCAGCACCTCCTCCATGATGGCCCGCAGACCGCGCGCGCCGGTGCCGCGCAGGATCGCCTGGTCCGCGATGGCCTCCAGCGCGTCCCGGGAGAACTCCAGCTCCACACCGTCGAGTTCGAAGAGCTTGCGGTACTGCTTGACCAGCGCGTTCTTCGGCTCGGTGAGGATCTGCAGCAGCGCCTCGCGGTCGAGGTTGTGCACGCTGGTGATCACCGGGAGACGGCCGATGAACTCGGGGATCATGCCGAACTTGACCAGGTCCTCCGGCATCACCTGACGGAAGTGGTCGCTGGCGTCCTGCTCCCGCTTCGAGCGGATGTTCGCCCCGAAGCCGATGCCCTTGGCACCCGCCCGGCCCTCGATGATCCGCTCCAGACCCGCGAACGCGCCGCCCACGATGAACAGCACATTGGTGGTGTCGATCTGGATGAACTCCTGGTGCGGGTGCTTGCGCCCGCCCTGCGGCGGCACCGAGGCGGTGGTGCCCTCCAGGATCTTCAGCAGCGCCTGCTGCACACCCTCGCCGGAGACGTCCCGGGTGATCGACGGGTTCTCGCTCTTACGGGCGACCTTGTCGATCTCGTCGATGTAGATGATCCCGGTCTCGGCCTTCTTGACGTCGTAGTCCGCCGCCTGGATCAGCTTGAGCAGGATGTTCTCGACGTCCTCGCCGACGTAGCCGGCCTCGGTCAGCGCGGTGGCGTCCGCGATCGCGAACGGCACGTTCAGCATCCGGGCCAGGGTCTGCGCCAGCAGCGTCTTTCCGGAGCCGGTCGGACCGAGCAGCAGGATGTTGGACTTCGCCAGCTCGATGGCGTCCTCGCGGCCGTTCCCGCCGCTGCGCCCGGCCTCACCGGCCTGCACCCGCTTGTAGTGGTTGTAGACCGCGACCGACAGCGCCTTCTTGGCGAGGTCCTGGCCGACCACGTACTGGTCGAGGAACTCGTAGATCTCGCGGGGCTTCGGCAGCTCCTCGAAGCGCACCTCGGAGGTCTCGGCGAGCTCCTCCTCGATGATCTCGTTGCACAGGTCGATGCACTCGTCGCAGATGTACACGCCTGGGCCGGCGATCAGCTTCTTCACCTGCTTCTGCGACTTGCCGCAGAACGAGCACTTGAGCAGGTCGCCACCGTCTCCGATGCGTGCCACGAGGTGCTTCCCCTTCGCCAGGGGCCCCGCGGGGTTTCCGGGGCCTGGTGCTGTGGACCGAAGACGCCGACGGCGATCGGTCTCGCTGTCCGACGGTACTCTGCCGAGCCGTCGATTCCGCCCTCTTCGCCGGGTCTGCCCTACGCCCTGGGCGAATTGATACCGAACAGATGCCGTCGGAGGAGCCGCCGGTGCGCCGGAGGCGGGGCGCGCGAACCGATCGCGCGCCCCGCCCCGGCCCCCGCGGCCCGAGGACGGCGCCGCGGGGGGTGCTGGCCTCAGGAGGTCAGCGAGGCCTTGCGGGTCGAGATGACCAGGTCCACCAGACCGTACTCGACGGCCTCCTCGGCGGTGAGGATCTTGTCGCGCTCGATGTCGTCGCGGACCTCCTCGACCGACTTGTTGGAGTGCTTCGACAGCATCTCCTCCAGCTGCTCGCGCATCCGGAAGATCTCGCGGGCCTGGATCTCCAGGTCCGAGACCTGGCCGCGGCCGGTCTCGGTGTAGGGCTGGTGGATCAGGATGCGGGCGTTCGGCAGCGCCATCCGCTTGCCGGGGGTGCCCGCCGCCAGCAGCACGGCCGCCGCCGAGGCCGCCTGGCCCATGCAGACGGTGGTGATGTCGGGCTTGACGTACTGCATGGTGTCGTAGATGGCCGTCAGGGCCGTGAACGAGCCGCCGGGCGAGTTGATGTACATCTGGATCTCGCGGTCCGGGTCCATCGACTCCAGGCACAGCAGCTGCGCCATGATGTCGTTGGCCGAGACGTCGTCCACCTGGGAGCCGAGGAAGATGATGCGCTCCTCGAACAGCTTGGCGTACGGGTCGTACTCGCGGATGCCCTGGGAGGTGCGCTCGACGAAGCGCGGGACGATGTAGCGGCCCTCCGCTCGCATGTCCTCGACGCGGGCCTTGGCGGCCGACAGGCTGGGGATGTTCATGGGTGTTCTGGTCCTCCGGAGCGTTGTGGCTGTGGTCTCGTGGGCCCGGGGCGGGGCTCAGGCGCCGGTGCCGCCGCCGCCGGGGACGTCCGCGGCACTGTGCATGATCGCGTCGATCAGGCCGTAGTCCAGGGCCTCCTCCGGGGTGAACCAGCGGTCACGGTCGGAGTCCTGGGTGATCTGCTCGAAGGACTGGCCGCTGTGGAAGGCGATCAGCTCCGACATCCGCTTCTTGGTGCGCAGCAGCTGCTCGGCCTGGATCCGGATGTCCGTGGCCGAACCGCCGAGGCCGGCGGACGGCTGGTGCATCAGGATGTTGGCGTTCGGCAGCGAGAAGCGCTTGCCCTTGGCGCCCGCGGTCAGCAGGAACTGACCCATCGAGGCCGCCATGCCCATCGCGATCGTGACGACGTCGTTCTTGATGTACTGCATGGTGTCGTAGATCGCCATGCCGGCCGAGATCGAGCCGCCCGGAGAGTTGATGTAGAGGAAGATGTCCTTGTCCGGGTCCGCGGCCAGCAGCAGCAGCTGAGCGGTGATCTTGTTGGCGATGTCGTCGTCGACCTGCTGACCGAGGAAGATGATCCGCTCGTTGAGCAGCCGGTTGTAGACCTGGTCGCCGAGGCCGCCGAGCACGTCACCAGCGGCGGCGTGCGGCGCCATCGGGCCGGGCATCTGCATCTGCGGGTACGTCACTTAGCCACCTGCTCAGTCGATTTGGACGGTCGCTCCACGGCCGTCACGGTGTCGCACAGCTTCCGGGTATCACGTCGTGATTGTTGCTGTCCATGGACCCTAACGCGCAGGCCGGGCCGCAGAATCCCTCACGCAGAACTGTTCGCTGTGAGCGCAGGGTTCACGGCGGAACACAACGCAGCGGGCCCGGACACCGTACGGCGTCCGGGCCCGCTGTCGGACCTCGGGGCGAGCGAGGCTACCGGGGCGATCAGGCCTCGGTCTTCTCCTCGGCCTCGGCCTCGGCGGCCGGGGCCTCGACGGTCTCGGCCGACTCGTCGGCCTCGTCGTCGTCGAAGTTGACCTCGTTGCCCTCGGTGTCGACGACCTTGGCGGCCTCGACCACGGTGGCCAGCGCCTTGCCGCGGGCGACCTCGCCGACCAGCAGCGGAACCTGGCCGCCCTGGACGACCTGCTGGGCGAACTGGTCCGGGGTGAGACCCGAGCCGGCGGCGCGACGGATGAGGTGCTCGGTCAGCTCCTCCTGGGAGACGTTGAGCTCCTCGTCGGCGACGATCTGGTCCAGGACGAACTGGGTCTTGATGCCCTTCTTCGCCTGCTCCTCGGTCTCCGCCAGGAACTCCTCCTCCGACTTGCCCTGGGTCTCCAGGTAAGCCGCCAGCGTGAGGCCCATCGGCTCCAGCTGGTGGTGCTCCAGGTTGTGCTTGCGGGTCTCGATCTCGTCCTTGAGGAGCTTCTCCGGGAACTCGATCTCGACCAGGCCGAGCAGCGCGTCCAGCACCTTCTCCTGGGCCTGGGTGGCCTGGTCGTACTCCTTCATGCGCTCGAGGCGCTTGCGGGAGTCGGCCTTCAGGTCCTCCAGGGTGTCGAACTCGCTCGCCAGCTGGGCGAACTCGTCGTCCAGCTCCGGCAGCTCCTTCTCCTGGACCGCGGTGACCTTGACGGTGACCTCGGAGGTCTGGCCGGCCTGGGTGCCGCCCTTGAGCTCGGTGGTGAAGGTCGCGGTGCCACCGGCCTCCAGGCCGACGACGGCCTCGTCGATGCCGTCGATCAGACGGCCCGAGCCGATCTCGTAGCTGACGCCGGACGCGGTGCCGTCCTCCGGCACCTCGCCGTCGACCTTGGCCTCGAGGTCGAGGACCACGGTGTCACCGGCGGCCGCGGCGCGCTCGACGTCCTTGACCGAGGAGAAGCGCTCGCGCAGCTGCTCCAGGGACTTGTCGATGTCCTCGTCCGAGACCACGATCGGGTCGACGGTGACCTCGATGGCCGAGAAGTCCGGGAGAGTGATCTCCGGACGGATGTCCACCTCGGCGGTGAACTTCAGGTCGCCGCCATCGGCGATCTTCTCGACACCCTCGATGTTGGTGATGTCGGGCTGTCCGAGGACCTCGATCTTGCCCTCGTCGACGGCCTGCGTGTAGAAGCGCGGCAGGGCGTCGTTGACGGCCTCCTCCAGCACGGCACCACGGCCGAAGCGCTGGTCGATGACCCGGTTCGGGATCTTGCCCTTACGGAAGCCCGGGACCGAGACCTGCTGGTTGATCTTCTTGTACGCCGCGTCGAGGCTGGGCTTGAGCTCCTCGAAGGGCACCTCGACGGTGAGTCGAACCCGGGTCGGGTTCAGAGTCTCGACGGCGCTCTTCACGGTTGGGTCTCCTATGGGGCTTGCGGTCGGGTTGCCTGCACCCTCCCCGGACGGCCGGCCGGAGCCGGTTCGGTCGAGTCGGGCGAGACGGGCGATGGGCGGTTGGAGCTGCATCTCCCGTGGGGGGTGGACGGTGAGCGTGACTCCTCGCCCTCGTGCGGTCGGCCTGGGTTGACGCCACAGGGACTACCGCCAGCGCCCCATCCTACCGGTACCACGAAAGGCGGACGCCAGGGCGCTGCCGTCAGCGGCCCTTCGGGGCCGTTCCGGGGTGTTTCCGGCCTGTTCGCGGGCGATCGGGGAGGCGGCCGCGCCCGGGGGCGCGCGCCCCGGGTGTGGCGTGCGGCACTCTTTCCGGTGAGCGCTCCGCACGGCACGACGGGACACCGCGGGGACGGACGGGAAAGGGCCGGGTCGGGTCCGGTCGGGCACCAACGACAACAGGGCCCCGCCGTGGGCGAGACCCTGCGCACTCTGTCGGGGTGGCCGGATTCGAACCGACGGCCTTCCGCTCCCAAAGCGGACGCGCTACCAAACTGCGCCACACCCCGTGGTGCCGAGAGGAAGCGTACACGCCGGGCCCTGCCGGATCGGCGAGATATTCCGAGGCCCTCACGGGAATGGGGTGTGCGCGCAGCCGACCGGACCAGGTACGCTGTTCCCGACCTTCCGTCCGGTGACGGCCGGGGGATCGCGCGGGCGTAGCTCAATGGTAGAGCCCTAGTCTTCCAAACTAGTCACGCGAGTTCGATTCTCGTCGCCCGCTCCACAGAACGGCCCCGAGGGATGCTGAGCATCCGTCGGGGCCGTTCGCATGTCGGGGGCCGGCCGGTGCGGGCGGTTCAGAGGCCGAGCCGGGCGGCGCGGGCGGCGGCCCGCTCCAGCAGCCGGTGCACGTCGGACTGGCGGGTGGAGGGTCGGTCGTTGAACTCGTCCGGGGAGCTGACCCGGCGGCCGGTGGTGTGCAGCACCTCCATCAGCTGGACCCGGGCGGTGCGGACGGTGGCCGGGGTGCCGTAGCCGTGGGCGAGCACCGCGGCCTGGGCGCCGAGCAGGCAGACCCGGCCGGCCCCGTCCCACATCGCGCCCTGCAGCCATCCGTGCGCCGTGATGTAGCGGGAGGCGAGGCCGAGGTGCTCGGCGGCGGTCACCGGCACCGGCCGGGCCGGGCGGCGCAGCGCGCGGTCGAGCAGGGTGGCGCGGGGCGGGGCGTGGTCGGCGTACCAGGGCCGGAGCACCGAGCCGAACGGGCAGACGTACGGCCCGCCGTGGGGCGGGAGGTAGGGCGCCGGGGTGCGCGCCGGGGCGGGCAGCGAGGCCAGGTACGCCTCGATCTCGGCGACCAGGCCCGAGGCGTCCGGGGTGAGCAGCGGTGCCGGCGGGGGTTTCGGGGCGGTGCGGGGCATGCGGGGTTCTCCAGGCGGTGCCAGTGGTGTCCGCTACCCAAAGTGGGGCATCAGTGACATTCCCGCGACCGGAGCGCGGGGTCCGCAGGGCCGGGCCCGCCCGGACCGGGCCGGTCCCGGCCCCGGCGGGTCCGGGCAGTTTCCCGGCGGGCCTCCGGGCCGATAGCCTCGGCGGCGTTCGAGAGCAGTTCGACGGGCAGACGACAGTTCGAGACGATTCGAAGCCCCGAGCCTAGGAGTCCCCGTGCGCCCGCAGGACCGACTGGCCGTCATACAGCGCTGCGTGGTCCGGGAGATGGCACGGCTCGGGCAGGTGTTCACCGCCGACGGCGAGGTGGTGCGCGGTCCCGGCACCACGGCGGTGGCCGTGCGCGAGCACCAGGACGGCGAGGGCCCCGGGCACGTCGACCTCGGCTGGGTGCTGGAGCTCGGCCGGGCGGACGCGCCGGTGGTGTGGGACTGCACGGCGGGCCTCGGCAAGACCGAGGAGGAGAAGCTCGACAACGCGGTGCGGATGTGGGCGACCACCACGGCGAGCGCGCTGGTCGAGCTGCAGGAGGGCCGCGGCGCTCACGGCGACCACGCCGACCACCCCGAACTGCCGGGCTGGCACGCCGTCCAGGGGCCGGCGGCGGTGTTCGGGTTCGGCAACGAGCGGCTGGCCGCCTGGCTGGCCGGGAACCGGGTGGTGCCGGCGCTGGCGCCCGCGCTGCTGGCGGAGCTGGCCGGGCCGGGCGGGCGGCGGCCGCACGGGGTGAAGCTGTTCCTCGGCGGCCGCGCGGGGGACGACGTGGCCGAGGTCCGGGTCGACGGCGAGGTCAGCGAGGCGGCCTCGGCGGCGCTGCGCGCGCTGGACTGGCCGCGCGGCGAACGGCTCTGCTGGGCGCGGCTGTTCGTCCTGCTGACGGCCCACGGGGAGCCGTCGGCCCGGCCGGCGGCCGCCGCTGGGGCCGACCCGGCCCGGCCGGCGGCCGTGGCGGCGGCACGCCCGCAGGGCCTGTTCGCCCGGTGGCGGCAGGCGAGACGCGCGGACCGGTGAACGGTTCGCCGGCCGCGGAGGGCCGGCGGGCCGCAGGTCAGCTGGCGATGCCGGAGATGGACTTGGCGACCTGGCTCAGGAAGTCCTGGATCGGCTTGGCGGCCGTGCTCTGGTTGAGCATGAAGCCGAACAGGGCGGCCAGGATGAAGTGCCCGGTCTTGAGCTGCTTCTGGCGGATGAAGATGAAGCAGACGATGCCGAACAGGACCAGCGCGGAGACGGAGAGTGCCACCCGGACTCACTTCCTCGTTTCATAGCGGGGCGCCACCGGCTGACGACCCCTGTGAAGCCGGACCCCGGCCTGTCCGACGGTCCCGAGGCGGAACAGCAGTTCGTCCGGCACGTCGAAGCCGGAGGGAGGGCCGCCCGACACGGCCGCACGGTGTCCGTCGTGCCGCATGTGACGCCCCCCATCCCCCGAATCCTGAACAGTCCCGCCCGGACTCAGTGTGGTCGACCATGCCGATTGCGTAAAGGTCTGACTGTCTGTCGAACGCCGACATCCTGCGATGCGAGACGAGTTTCCGCCGACCGGGACGATAGTCGAGACATCCTGACGATTCGTCGGCGGGGTGCCGCTGAGCGGCCGGGAAACGTTCGGCGGCCCCGACCGGAACCGGCAGGTCCGCTCCGCCTCCGGAGCAACGGAATTGGCCGAAGATCAGCTCCGGGGGTTGACAGCAGCTGCCTTTGGCACGTGCCACCGTCCAAAGGTCCCGGCCGGGGCCGATAGGGGTTGTCCGACAAGCCCTGGGGCGCTCAGTCGCGCCAGAGCAGCAGCACCGCGCGGTCGTCGTTGATGTCCCGGGCGACCGTCTCGATCAGTCGGGACGCCGAGCCGCCGCCGGCACCCGGGCCGCCGCCCGGCACCAGCCGGTCCGCCTCGCCCATCAACCGGTCCATGCCCTCGGAGAGGTCCCGGCCGGGCGCCTCGACCATGCCGTCGGTGCACAGCATCAGGACGTCGCCGCGGTTCAGCCGCCCCCGCACGCCCTCGAACTTGGCGCCGTCGTAGATGCCCAGCGCCGGGCCCTCCAGGGCCTCCTTGGTCTCCCAGCGGCCGGCGCCCGCGAGCCGCTGCATCCCCGGCAGGTGGCCGGCCGAGAGCAGTTCGTACTCGCCGCTGTCCAGGTCGAGCACCAGGTGCACGGCCGTCGCGAAGCCCTCCTCCCAGGACTGCCGCAGCAGATAGCCGTTGGCGGCCGGGAGGAAGTCGTGCGCGGGCAGCGAGCCGAGCAGTCCGCCGAACGCGCCGGAGAGCAGCAGCGCCCGGGAGCCCGCGTCCATGCCCTTGCCGGAGACGTCCGCGAGGACCACCTCCAGCACCCGCCGGCCCGGGCCGGTGCGGTCGGCGACCACGAAGTCGCCGGAGAACGACTGCCCGCCGGCCGGGCGCAGCGCCATGTCGGCGTGCCATCCCTCCGGCAGCCGGGGCACCCGGCTCTGCACCCGCAGCCGCTCGCGCAGGTCGAACAGCATCGTCGAGCCGCCCCACCAGGGCACGCCGACCCGGCTGCGGAACTGGGCCAGCAGCAGGCCGCCGACCCCGGCCGCGCCGACCACCAGGGCGGCGCCGGGGGTGACCCCGTAGGTGTAGGCCTCGGGATGGTCGCTGGCGACCCGCTGGCCGGTGTGGATGACCGACTCGGCGGACAGCCCGAGCGCGGCGAGCGCGTACAGCACCACCAGCGAGCCGGGGCGCAGCAGCAGGGCGGCCGCCAGGATCGGCAGGACCAGCGCGGTGGGCGGGGCCCAGGCGGGCCAGCGGACGTTGAGCACGATCAGCAGCGGCACCAGCAGGGCCAGGGCGCAGAGCACCGGCCAGTCGGCGGCGCCGCCGCGGAACCAGTCGACGGCGGCAGTGCGCAGCCTTCGGCGGACCCGGCGGAGCCTCTTGCGCAACCGGGCCGTCACGGGGTCGGACGCCGGTACGGCGCCGGGCCTCGTCGCAGTCGTCTGGGGCGGTGTGCCCGGCGGTCTGCCAGCCATGGGGACCGACCATATCCAGCGCTCCCGGTCGGCGTCGACGGCCGGGGCGGTGGCGGTGTCCCACTGGCGCGGGCGTGTCAGCGGGTTTCGGCCGATTGCGGCGGGCGCCGTCCGGAGCGTCAGGAGGCGTACGGGCACGGGGCGTACGAACCGCCGGGGCGGCGCACGCGGCCCGCGCGCGGGCGGTCCGACGGGGCGGGCGCCGCGGTGCGCGCTGTGGCCGATCACACAGCGATCACACGACGATCACACAGGTGCCGTTCAGCTGCCGTCCAGCTGCCGTACGGCCGGTTCCGACCGCTCCGCGGGCCCCGGCGGGCGCCACCGGGCCCGCCGCCACCGGGCCCGGGAACGCGACGACCGGCCGCGCCGTCGGGGCGCGGCCGGTCGTGGGAGGCCGGAACGGGCGGGAGGGTCAGCCCTCCTGCTGCGGGTGGTGGGCCGGGATCGGCGGGAGCTCGCCGGTGGTCTCGTACACGCTCAGCATGTCGATCCGGCGGGTGTGCCGCTCGTCGCCGCTGTACGGGGTGCTGAGGAAGATCTCGACGAACTTGGTCGCCTCCTCCTCGGTGTGCATCCGGCCGCCGATGGAGATCACGTTGGCGTTGTTGTGCTCGCGGCCGAGCGCGGCGGTCTGCTCGCTCCAGGCCAGCGCGGCGCGGACGCCCCTGACCTTGTTGGCGGCGATCGCCTCGCCGTTGCCCGAGCCGCCGATCACGATGCCCAGCGCCTGCGGGTCCGAGGCGGTGCGCTCGGCGGCCCGCAGGCAGAACGGCGGATAGTCGTCGAGGGCGTCGTAGATGTGCGGCCCGCAGTCGACCGGCTCGTGGCCGGCCTCCTTCAGCCACTCCACGAGGTGGTTCTTCAGTTCGTATCCGGCATGGTCGGAGCCCAGGTACACGCGCATGCCCATGAGTGTGGCATGCGCCCGGACCCGGGCTCCGCAGGGGGCCGGTGAGCCCCGGTCACGAATATCAGCGGCGGCCGAGCAGCTTCCAGGCGAGCGGGAGGGCGCCGGCCGCGAGGGCGGCCTTCAGGGCGTCGCCGACCAGGTACGGGTAGAGGCCGAGCTCGGCGGCGCGGGCCAGCGGCACGTCGAGCGCGAACGCCAGGTAGGGCACCCCGACGGCGTAGACGGCGAGGCTGCCGAGGACCATGGCGGCGGCGGTGCGCACCGGGGAGCGGTCGGCGCCGCGCCGGGCCAGGGCGCCGACCAGGCCGGCCGCCAGCACGAAGCCGATCACATAGCCGAACGAGGCCATCGACCAGCCGGAGGCGGCCTCGGCGAACCACGGCAGGCCCGCCGCCCCGGCGAGCAGGTAGAGGCCGAGCGAGGCGACGCCGCGGCGGGCGCCGAGCGCGGTGCCGACCAGCAGGGCGGCGAAGGTCTGGCCGGTCACCGGCACCGGGGAGCCGGGGACGTTCACCGACAGCTGGGCGGCCAGGCCGGTGAGGGCGGCGCCCCCGGCGACCAGGGCGAGGTCCCGGGCCTGGGTGCCGAGGCGGGTGCCGGCGGCGGGCAGCAGGTCGGCCAGGACGGCGCGGCTGGGGACGGGGGTGCTGGCGGTGGCCATCGGGCTTCTCCTCGGCACGGTGCGGATCCGGACGGCCGCGGGGGCCGGCGGACGGAGTGAGTGATCACTCCGAACCTACGCGTCGATCACTCCGGCGACCGTCATGGATCCGGACAAACCCCCGGGCCCCGTCCTTGTCGGGTCCCGCCCCCGCCCGCCGCCCGCTCCTGACC
>NZ_LGDO01000006.1:0-31969 GCF_001279805.1 Streptomyces sp. XY431 | reverse complement strand
CATGCACCCCGACCACCACCGCCGCACCACCCACGCCCTCGACGCCCTCACCCGCGGCGCCCACCTCCCCTTCCTCCTCCGCGGCACCCCCGCCGAATAGGGCCTGTCCGGTGGATCCCGGCGGATCGACCACCGGCGGCGCCCGGCCCGTCCCCTCTGTAGGCCGCCCGGCGGAAAGCCACCTGGTTCGGTGTCGAACCGCCGCTTGTTCAGCGCGGTTTCGGCCGCTTCCGGTGCTAGCTTCCAGCTGCCGCGCCCGGTCGGGGCGGCGCTCTCGGCCACCATGCGAAGGAGCAGGCCATGACCCGGATCAGCGAGGCTGACGCGGAGCTCAAGAAGTCGTTGGCGCTGGAGGGCGATGCGGGGGTGAAGATCTGGCGCGTCAGCACCCAGCCGAACGCGGAGCTCGCCGCGCACTTCCTCAACATCAACCCGCCCCAGGGCGCGGGCGAGGCGTCCATCGCCCCCCGGTCCGACGGACAGTTCGACGTCTTCTACCTGAGTTAGGCCCGAGCTCTCGGCGCCGGCGTGCGGGACGGCCCCGCACCGGCGAACAACCCGCCCGCTGGTAGCTCGACTGGCGTCGGGCCGGCCTCCGCTTTGCCTCCTGGATCGCCCCCCGCACGGCGCTCCGAACGGTCAGGCCCCGCGAGTGGAGATCGATCTGACTGGGCTGTCCGGTCCGCTGGAGTCGTCGCCACTGCACGTGGGCGTCGGCGGACCGGACAGCCCAGGCGGCCCGCGAGGGCTTCGCGGGCCGCCTGAACGCCGGGAGAGGGATGCGCGGGCACGGAGGGAGCCGGCCTTCGTCAGATCTCGTACAGGTGATGCGGGATCGCTCGCCCCCAGACCGCCTCGAACGCGGTGGCGCACAGCTTCACGGCTTCCGGGTCCGAGGTGATCTCGTCCTCGACCACCGTGCCGTCGCCGGAGAAGTGGTGGACCCGGAGCAGCGCTCCGTCGAACAGCCAGAAGTCGTTCCCCGGCAGCGGGATGCTCGTGGCCCGCCGCCGGGGCAGCCAGCGGACCTCCTCGCCGGCCGTGACGTTCGCGTGGGTGACGTAGTGCTCCCACCGGATGTACTCGGAAACGGGCTCGGAGACGATCCGGGCCCGACGGACGACCACGCCGCGGGCCACGGCATCGGTGATCAACTGGTCATAGGGATGCCACCAGGACTCCCTGACCTCCCAGGAGATCCGGTCACCGCGCCGCCACGCCTCGAACCGTTCGGTCGGGGCATAGGAGTCCCGCAGCTCCAGATGGACGGCGGACCGCTCGCACTGTCCGAGGAGCTCGGCGAAGTCGGGAACGCTCGACGGCATCGCAGGCCTCCCTGATCATGGGCACCATCCGGGCCGGAAGCCTGACGACGGCCTCGCCGTCGGGTACCGAACCGTTCGCGGGGCTGGTCGCCTCGCACGCCGACCGAGTCTCGGGGTGCGTCCATCCTTGCAACAGGATCTCCTCGGCCGCCAGGTCCACCCGGACGGTGGGGCCGATGTACGTGGAACGGCGCAGGCTGCACAAGGATTGACGCGCCCGGGCGTTCGGCGAACTGAGGCACCCTTCTGCGGCCCACGGTGACGCCGTACGCGCGAGGACCGAGCTCCTCCGGCGCGCCGCGCTAAAGGAACCTACGCAGGCGGACGAAGCATCAGACGACCGTCGTGCGCGGGGCTGTCCCTGCCCCGGGGCGGTCCCTTTTCGTGAACGGAGATCTGATGCGACTGTCCGCGCGCTGCGCGTCCGCCGCTCTCATCCTTCTCATTCCGCTGGTCGCCTCGCAGGGTGCGGCAGCCGACGGCCCGTCCGGGCGGGCCGTTCCGGCCCCCCTGCACAGGGTGGCTTCGGCTGTGCCCGGCGAGTACATCGTCACGGTGGACAAGGGCCTGGACCCGGCCCGGGTGGCGGCCAGGGTCGGGGGCGTCGAGCCGCTGCACACCTACCGGCACGCCCTGAACGGGTTCTCCGCCCGCCTGGACGCCGCCCAGCTGGAGCACGTGCGGGCCCTGCCGGGAGTGGAAGCCGTGGAGGAGAACGGCGTCGTGAGCGCGCCGGACGCCACCATGACGCCCGCCTCCAAGCACCGGGAGGCGGCCACCAGCTGGGGCCTGGACCGCATCGACCAGCAGACGTGGGACCCGGTCAACGGCAAGGGCGACGGGGAGTTCAACGTCAAGGGTGACGGTGCCGGTGTGACCGCCTACCTGATCGGCACCGGCATCGAGTACGGCCACGACGAGTTCGAGGGCCGCGCGACCCTCGGCACCGACACCATCGGCGACGGCAAGGAAGGGGCCGACTGCCAGGGCCAGGGCACCCACGTCGCCGGCACCGTCGGCGGCAAGACCTACGGCGTCGCCCGCAAGGCGAACCTGGTGAGCGTGCGCGTCCTGGGCTGCGACGGCACAGGCACCTTCGAGCAGCTCATCGCCGGCATCGACTGGGTCACCGCCAACGCCAAGAAGCCCGCCATCGCCAACCTCTCCCTCGGCGGGGACAGGAACGACGCGCTGGACAAGGCCGCCACCGCGCTCTCCGACTCGGGCGTCCTGCCCGTCGTCGCCGGCGGCAACAGCTCCAAGGACGCCTGCTTCATCTCCCCCGCCGCCGCCCAACGTGTCCTCACCGTCGGTGCCTCCAACAAGTGGGACGAGGAGAGCAGCTTCAGCAACTTCGGCCCCTGCCTGTCCCTCTACGCGCCCGGCGAAGGCATCACCTCCGCCAAGCTCGGCGGCGGCAGCGCCACCCTGGACGGCTCCTCCTTCAGCGCCCCGCACGTCACCGGCACCGCCGCCCTCTACCTCGCCGCCCATCCGGATGCCACTCCCTCCGACATCAACGAGTGGCTCGACACCGAATCCACCAAGGACGCCCTGACCAAGGTCACCAAGTCCAGCCCCAACGCGCTGCTGTACACCGGCGGCCTCTGACCTGCCCTGCCGCACAGCCGCCGCCCCGCCGAGCCCACAGGGCCGGCGGGGCGGTCCCGCGTCAGGACCCGGACCGCACACGGCCCCCGGAACCCGGTACGGTCACCGGTCGCAGCGTCACCGTCCGGGCCGGGAGGCGTTCAGGGCGTGCGCACCAGCGCTTCGACCGCGGCCGCCGCGGCCCGTTCGATGAGTGCGACGCCGGTCTCCCGGGTGGGCTGACCGTCGGTGAGGACGACGACGAGCAGTGTGTGCCCCGCGCGTTCGACGATGCCCACGCTGTTGACGACCCACAGCTGCGGCGTCCCGTCCGGGAGCCAGCCGTTCTTGAGCACGGGCGGCTCGCCGGGCGCTCCGGCCGCGCCGACGCCCCAGTTCTGTTCGTCGGTGACGGTGCTCATGAGGTCCCGCAGGTAAGACCGGGATGCGGCGTTCAAGGGGGAGTCCGGCGTGAACACGGCCTTCAGGAGCGAGATCTGGTCCCGGGCCGTGGTCCGGGTCAGTCCCCAGGGTCCCGTTTGGCCGGCGTGCGCCGGGCTGAGTCCGAGCCGGGCGTTGGCCGCGTCCAGACCTGGGCGCCTGCCTATCTCGACCCAGAGTTTCTGCGCCGCGTCGTTGTCGCTGACGCGGATCATGTCGGTGGCCGACTGTCGTTGGGCGGAGCTGAGTCGGCCGCCGCGGTCCTGCGTCTGCAGCAGCAGGGTGGCCAGAATGTTGACCTTGATGATGCTCGCGGAGGTGAAGGTCTCGGCGGACGAACCGTAGGCGGCCGAGCGGCCCGAGGTGAGGTCCTCGACGGCGAGGGCGTACCGGCCGCGGTGCACGCCGAGGCCGTCGAGCGCGAGGCGCACGGCCTGTTCCGGCGTTGTCGTGCCCGGGGTGGCGGGTGCCGGCCCGGAGAACGTGCCTGGCGCTGACGGGGTCGACGGCGCTGGCGGGGTTGACGGGGTCGACGGCGCTGACAGGGTCGATGGGGCTGAGGTGGGCAGTGGGCCGGCAGAGGCGCTCCCGGCGGGCCCCGGGGCCGGGATCAGGACGTGGGCCACCATGGCGGCGCCCACGAGTACGGGTATGACGAAGGCTGTCCGATGCTTCATGCGGGCACTCGCTTTCCGACGTCCGGGCATGCGGACATCGCCTGTCGGCCGATCAGGGCGCGCAGGGGTGGTCCGTGGGTTGCCGTTGGTTTCCGCGGGTTTCCGGACCCGCCGCCGTGCGGGCTCGGTCCGGTGTCGTCCGCCTCAGTGGCGGTCGGTGCGGCTCACTTGCCGCAGGATCCGGCGATCTTCGCTGTCTCGTCGATCTCGATCGGGAAGCTCTGGGGGCCGCCGAGGTTCACGGTCCATCCGTGGGTGAGAGTTCCGGACGAGGGGTTGTCGGCGAGCCAGAAAGGGGGAGTGGTGGAGGAGCAGGTGCCGGCGGTCGGGCCCTGGTCGGATCGGAGCTGCGCGGTCACGAACAGCCTCCCGAGCCTCGCCACGGCGGTGGAGTCACCGGACTTGGTGGCCGCCACCAGCCCGCCGTAGAAGCCGGAAACCGTGGGGTCGCCCCCCTTGCTGTCTCCGACGACCGTTCGGCAGGTCAGGTCGGTCACCTTCCCTGTGACCCCGTCGAAGCTCAGGGCAGGGGTGCGGTCGAGCCGTTCGACCCCCTGGTACAGCAGGACCTCGCCCGAAGCCAGCACGCCGTCGACCGGGGCACCGCAGGTCACACCGCGGGAGTCGGTACCCCAGATCCGTTGGTACGTGGACTCGTTGGCGAACAGTGCCGCCACCTCCGCCGGATCCACCTCGGCGCGGGTGGCCGGGTTCTGGTAGCGCAGAGCGGCGAGGAACAGGGCGTTCGTCGTCCGGGACGGCGCGGCCGGGGCGGCCGGTTTCGAAGCCGATGCCGATGCCGATGCCGAAGCCGTCGGCGAGGGCGGCTCGCTGGGCGGGGGCGAAGAGGGAATCTCGGCGCTCGGTGCGGTCGAGCCCTGTACGGGCAGCGCGACGCGGCCATGATCCGCTCGGGACAGGAAGCCGGCACCCAGGGCCACGATCGCCACGGCCGCCGCCGCACCCGCCTGCAGGCGCCGGCGGCGCTGCCGCACCGACCCGATGAGGCCGTCGACGTCGTAGCTGCCCGGCGGTTCCTGCCGTGAACGGTCGAGCATGGCCGCGGCCAGCTCCTTCTCCAGGTCGTAGTCCTTCATGCCGCCCCTCCCGAACGTGCGTGCACTGCCTGGGCGTCGACGGTCGACCGGAGTTTCGACAGGCCCCGGGCCACCTGGGAGCGGACCGTGGCGGTCGAGATGTTCATCAAGTGGCCGATCTCCGCGTCGTCGAGATCCTCGAAGTACCGCAGCACCAGTACGGTGCGCATGCCGATCGGCAGGGACTGCAGCTCGCGCATCAACTCGTCGCGGACCACCAGCCCCTTGTACGGATCGACGTGTCCGTCCCCGACCCCGTCGTCCAGGGGTACTTCCGCATGTCCGCGCAGTTTGCGCCAGCGGTCGTTGGCGAGGTTCACCAGGATCCGGCGCGCATAGGCCTCCGGCGCGTCGGCGGAGCGGACCCGGCGCCAGTTCCGACAGACCTGCTCCAGCGTGGACTGCACCAGGTCGTCGGCCACATGACGCTCGCCGGTGAGCAGCAGTGCGGTCCTGAAGAGGGCCGACGACCGTGCATGCACGAAGGCCGTGAAGGCGGGGATGTCAGCGCTTCGCATGGCCACCCGGCTCGTGTGTGTTGAGCATCTTCGCCCCTCCCGAAGCCCCCCTGGCTCCCCCGCCCTACCTGACGGCGCCCGACTCGCGGTTGCTGCACGCGATCTTGGTTCGTGATCCAAGCGTTATATTCGGTGACAGGCTTCACGGGCGAACGGGCGAACGGGCGAACGGGCGAACGGGCGAACGGGCCGCCGGTGCGGTGTGCGCCGACGGCCCGGGAGCCGACGGGATGCGGGTCCTCAGCCGACCACCGGCAGGTCGACGTAGGAGGGCCGGACGGTGCCGTGGCCGATCGTGTAGGCGGCCCTGCCGTCGGCGGGCCGCAGTTCGAACGAGTCGGCGTTGGCGGCGGCGACGGTGAGCCGGATCCGGTCACCGGCCTTGAAGAGGACCGAGGTCGGCTGGAGGTCGAGGGTGACCCGCTGGGGCGTGCCCTGCGGGAACGGGGTGGAGTCGGCGGCCGCGAAGGTGCGCGGGGTGCGCAGCCGGCGCCAGTCGGGGTTGCTCCACCGGGAGGCCACGGCCCGGTCGGCGAGGGCGAGTTGGCCCTCGGTGATGTAGGTGACGCGGCCGTCCGGGGCGACGTCCTCCAGGTAGACGTGCAACGCGCCGTCGCTCGCGCCGCTGACGCCCGTCACGTCGAGGGTCACCCGGCCGAGGCCGGTCACCCTGGTGTCCTGCTGGACGGGCGGGCTGGTGTAGCTGAGCAGGCCGCGGTCGACGGCGGCCCGGTCGGGGTAACTGACCGGGTCGCCGCTGAGGTTGGTGTTCCAGCGGTCGAGCGGGCCGGTGCCGGCGGTGGGATCGAGGGTCAGCGGGTCGGTGTCGGGTCGACCGGGGACCGGTGTCGGCAGCCTCCGGCTGAGGGTGTTGCCGTCGGCGAGGTAGAGCCGCCGGTTCGCCGTCCCGGGGACCGGCCAGCGGTCGGTGGTCCGCCAGGTGCCCTCGTTGAGGGTGTAGTAGTGCACGAGCCGCTCGCCGTCGGGGCGTTCGTTGTGCTTGACGTAGCGGTCGAAGAACGCGACGGTGCGCTCGCCGATCTCCCGGCGTTCGGCTCCGGTGAGCGGGCGGCTGGGCAGGAACGGGTCGGCGAGGTACCCCTGGCCGTGGTTCCAGGGGCCGATCCAGCTCTCCTGGGTGTTCGACAGGCCGGTGAACTGGGACAGCACACCGTTGGGCGTGCCGGCGTCCAGCCAGCCGGCGTCGGTCAGGACCGGGACGCCGCCCGCCTCGATGGCGCGGCTCCGGGGTGCCACGCTGGTGACCGCCCAGCCCTGCGGGCCGTCGGTGTAGTCCCGGTGCACGCCGTTGCGGGCGAGTTCGACGAGGTTGGCGTTCCCGGCGTGCTCGGCGCGCGCGGCCGCGCGCAGGGCGGGCCCGTCCGGACCGTCGACCGGCTTCGGCGCGGCGCCGGTCAGTCCGTACTCCTCGCAGAGCCGCCGGGTCTCCTCGCTGGTCGCGCAGGTGGTGCCGCCGGCCTGGTCGAGGATCCGCAGCAGCCCGCCGTAGACGGCGACCCGGGGCTCGATCAGCAGTCCGCCGGGGCGGATCAGGTCCTCGTAGGGGTCGAAGTCGTAGGAGTTCGGCGCGGCGGCGGTGATGTGGTGGTTGCGCAGGCCGAGGGCGAGCACCGCGGTGTCGCCGCCGTAGGAGACGCCGGTCGTCCCGACCCGGCCGTTGGACCACGGCTGGGCGGCGATCCAGTCGCCGAGCGCGCCGCTGTCGTTGATCAGGGTGGCGCCGAGTTCGGCTTCGAGCGTGCCGAACGAGGCGCCGGTGCCGCGCAGATCGGTCACGACGTAGGCGTAGCCGCGGTCGTTCCAGCCGCTCGCCGTCCCGGCCCGGGGGTCGTTCTCGGGCCCGCCGGGGTGCTCCCGGGAGCGCCAGTACCGTTCCGTCTCCAGGACGGTCGGCAGCCGTCGGCCGGCCGTGGTGCCGGCCGGCAGCCAGACGTCGACGGCGATCCGGACGCCGTCCGGCATCGCGACGTACAGCGAGCGCAGCCGCGGTAGTTCGGCGGCGGCGGAGGTCGGTCCGGGAGCGGCCGCGGCGGCCGGGGCGATCGCGCACGTGAGCGCGGCGACCGCCGCCAGCAGGGCGGTCAGCGGACGGCGGGCGAATCGGGGTGGTGGCACGGGGGGTCCTCCTTCTGGTGGCGACGTGCCGGGATCCCGTTCCGCGCGGAGACGGCGTTCCGGAACGTCGGGCGTCAGTGCGCCGGAGCCGGATCATCCGCCAACGTGCGCACTGCGCAAGGGACTTGATGCTCATCGCTGAACGTCCGGCGCTCCCGAAGTGTTGCTGCGGGAGCGGGGCGGACCTGCCGCTCCGGGCCGGAGGGCGCCGGGCGGGGCGGCCGACCGCCCGGCCCGTGGCCGGTGTCGGGCGCCGCACGCCGAATCCTCGCAACGCCGGTCGGCGGGGCGACATCCCATGCTTATGGGGGGTGAATCGGCCCATTAGGGGTACCCCGCACCACTCGCCTCCGGGGCCGTTCGTCCACGCGGACGGTTTGCGCGCCGATGGGCGGGCTGCCGGAACTCCGAGGCCCTCCGGCCCGTCGACCTGCGCGGGGACGGGGGGCGAGGACAACGGACCTCAGGAGATCTGCATGACACGGCAACGGGCGCTTCGGCGCGGGGTCGGCGTGGCAGCGGTGGCGTCGGCACTGGTGGTGGGGACGGCACTCCCGGCGACGGCCGGCGTGATGACCGGCGGGACCGGCGGCAGCAGCCGTGGCGGACCCGGCCACGGCGGGACGAGGGCGGCGATGGACGCGGCCGTCCGGACCGAGGGGCTGCCCGGGATGATCGCCACCGCCCGCTCAGGGCAAGGCAGTTGGACTACAGCGATCGGAACCGCCGACACCACGACCGGACAGCCCCGGTCGCCCCGGGAACGGTTCCGGATCGGCAGCGTGACCAAGATGTTCGTCGCGACCGTGGTCCTCCAGCTCCAGGCCGAGGGGCGGCTCGACCTCGACGACACGGTGGACAGGTGGCTGCCGGGCGTGGTGGGCGGGAACGGGAACGACGGCTCGGCGATCACCGTCCGGCAGCTGCTCAACCACACCAGCGGGCTGTTCGCCTACGACGACGACCCCGGAATGGCGGCCGCACTGTTCAGCCCGCAGTTCCTGAGCCGTCGCTACGACACCTACACGCCGGAGCAGTTGGTGCGGATCGCGGTGTCGCACCCGCCGGTCTTCGCCCCCGGCGTGAAGCGCGAGTACTCCAACACCAACTACATCCTGGCCGGGATGATCGTCGCCGAGGTGACCGGACACCCGTACGGCGCGGAGATCGAGCGGCGGATCGTCCGGCCGCTGGGCCTGGGCGGCACCAGCGTGCCCGGCACCACCACCGCCGTGCCCCGGCCGCACGCGCGCGGCTACTCGAAGCTGTTCGGCGGGTCGCCGACGCCCGTGGACACCACCGAGCTCAACCCGTCGATGGCCGGCGCGGCCGGGGAGATCGTCTCCACGACCGACGACCTCACCCGGTTCCTCTCCGCGCTGATGCGCGGACGGCTGCTCCCGCAGGCGGAGTTGGACGATATGCTCACCACGGAGGGTCCCGGCGGGCTCGGCATCGGCGGCGGGACGCTGTCCTGCGGGGTCACCGTCTGGGGCCATGACGGCGGCATCCACGGGTCGTCGACGCTGGCGCTGACCACCCGGGACGGGCGGCACGCCGTCGTGTTCAACACCAACGCCGACTGGTTCACCGGCAAACTCGGGCTCGCCGAGGCCGAGTTCTGCGGCTGACCCCGACGGGATCCCACGGCTGCCGGGCGGGAACGGCTGCGCCCGCTCGGTAGCCGGTCAGTTGAACAACCAGTACTGGTTGGCCTGGCTCCCGCAGTCCCACAGCATCACCACCGGGCTGCGCCCCCAGTTGGCGATGTCCGCGCACTGGCCGGGGAAGGCGATGCTCTCCAGGCGGGTCGGGCCGGGGAAGGAGTCGATCTTCCAGGACTGCCCCAGGCCGTCGCCGCAGACGTTCTGGATGAGCTGCTCCCCGTGGCCGAGGGAGCCGTCGGCGCAGTACTGGCTGGCCTCGTTCCGGATGTTCCAGCCCCCGCTGGCGCTGTTCCAGGAGAGAGTCCAGGACTGGTTGCTGCCGCCGTGGCACGCCCACATCTGCACCCACGGCCCCCTGCCCCAGTCGTAGGCGTCCAGGCACTTGCCGGCGGCCTCGGGGCTCGCGCTGGTGATCGTGGAGGGCAGGCCGGGCTGCACGGCCGCTCCCACCGGGGCTGCCGCGGGCTGCCCGCCCGCGGCAGCCGGCCCGGCGCACAGCACCAGCGCGGCCCCGGCGGCCCCGAGGATCGGGCCGAGTCGCTTGGACACGTTCATACGTGGACTCCCGTGGTCGGACGGCGTCGGTCCCCCGACGCTAGGACCGGGCCGGCGTCCGTGCACAGACGAGTACCGGCCGTTCGTGATCACGGCCGGGCGCCGCCGCCGCGGTCGACGGCCCGGGGCGGTCCCACCCCGCGCAACGGCGCTGCCGACCCGCGTCGGTAGAGTGCCCGGACTGCAGTCGACGATCATCGGGGGCGGGTTCATGGAGCAGCGCTGGGCGAGATGGCAGCTGATCTGCGGGGGCCTCGGGGGAGCGGTGGTCGGGGCGGCGGCCGTGGGGTTGGCTATGGGAGGGTCGGCGCTGTCCGAGGCCGGCGGCGCCTGCGGCTCGGTCGCGGGACCCTGTCCGCCGGGTACGTCGGCCATGTTGGCGACCGGCATCGTCGGCGTCTTCGTGGCGATCGGCCTGTTCATCGCCGCTTTCCTGTCCGAGGGGCCGAAGAAGGGCCGTCTGATCGCGGCGGTCCTCTGCTGCGCGCTGGCGGTGCCCGGCAGCGCGCTGGCGTTCGGCCGCCTGCAGGGGCCGCCGTCCGTGAGCACCGCCTGGTCGGCTCCGGCGGACCAGCTCGCCCAGGCCGTGGCGGTGGCCGTCTGGCAGGACGGCGAGACCGTCGTCCGGGTGCGCGCCGACCGCTTCGACGCCTACCGCGCGCGGACGGGCGAGTCCGCCTGGACGCTGGACGCACCTCCCCGGAAGTCGGTCTGCGCGGTCTCGCCCGCCGTCGACGGGGTGGCCGCCGTCGGCTACGGCAGCGCCCCCGCGCCGTGCGACCAGCTCGCCGCCGTCGATCTGCGCACCGGGCGCGAGCTGTGGCGCAAGGACGGCGTCCGGCCCTCGGCGATCGAACTCGTCGGCCCCGCCACCCTGGTGGCCCTGGACGGGGAGCAGCTCGCCGCCTTCGGCCTGCGGGACGGCGCCCCGGCCTGGACGGCGGCGCCGACCGCCGGGTGCGGCTTCCGCGCGCTGTCCGCCTCGGCCGCCCGCGTCGTGGCCGTCGAGTACTGCGCGACCGCGGATCCGGCGGCGGGGACCGGGACCACCTGGCTGCGCGCCTTCGCTCCGACCGGCGCGGCCCAGTGGCGGACGAACCTCGGCGCGGAGAACGAACCCGCCACCGCGGCCGTGCTCGCCGTCGACCCGCCCACCGTCCGCCTGACCGAGCGCGGCAACCGGGGCATCGACGCCGTCCTCTCCTTCGCGGCCGTTGACGGAGCGCCCCGGGCGACGATCCCGGTCTCCTCGGCCGACTACGAGCTGACGTCCCTCCAGAAGCTCTACGCCTCGTTCCGCCTCCGCCCGGTCCGCCCGGCGGCGGTGGTCGGCGACCTGCTGGTCGCCGCCTCCGCCCGGCCCGGCGACAGCGAAAGCCGGTTCGTCGTCGCCCACTCGCTGACGGACGGCTCCCGGGCCTGGGCACGGAAGGTGGACGGCGAGGTGCGGGCCGTCACCGCCGCGCCGGACGGCCCGCTGGTGGCCGTCGAACGGGGCCGCAACCTCGACGTCGTCCACCGCCTCGCCGGGGCGGACGGCCGCACCGTCGAACGGACCGACATCCGCAAGGCGTCCTTGTACGGCACCCCCTGGCTGGGCCGCACCGACGACCGCTACGTGTTCGTGTACGAGGTCGGCACCACGTACTCCCGGCCGGCGCTGGGCATCCCGCGCCGCTGAGCCGCCGGAGTGCCGGGCCGCCGCGCCGCCCCGACCCTCAGGCCGCCGTCCACCGGCGGAGCTTCTCCGGGTTGCGGACCGCCCAGATGCGGGTGATCCGGCCGTCCACCACGTCCAGGGCCGCCACCGTGGCCGTGGCGCCGTCCCGTTGGGCGACCAGGCCGGGGCGGCCGTTGACGGTGCGCTCCAGCAGGACCAGTCCCGGGGCCCACTCCGCCATCTGCGCCAGGTACTGGGCGATCCGCTCGCCGCCCTCGACCGGTCGGACCACCGCGCTCACCAGCCCGCCGCCGTCGGCGACCATGACGGCCGACGGGTCGAGGAGGCCGACCAGGGCGCCGATGTCCTTGGCCTCCCAGGCCTGTCTGAACTCCCGCACCACGACGGCGCTGCCGGTCGCCGGGGCGGGCGCGGTACCGACCCGGCGGCGGGCCGAGGAGGCCAGTTGACGGCAGGCGGCGGGCGTCCGGTCGACGATCGCGGCGATCTCGGGGAACGGGTAGCGGAAGACGTCGTGCAGCACGAACACCACCCGCTCGGCCGGGGTCATCGACTCCAGCACCACCAGGAACGCCATGCCCACCGACTCGTCCAGGGCGATCCGGTCGGCCGGATCGGCCGTCCCGCCCGCCCCGACCGCCCACTCCGCCCCGTCCGGCAGCGGCTCCGGCAGCCACTCGCCGACGTAGCGCTCGCGCCTGACCCGGGCCGAGCCCAGCACGTCCAGGCAGACCCGGCTGAGCACCGTCGTCAGCCAGGCGCCGGGCGAGGCGATCGCCGCCCGCCGCTCCGGCGCCTGCGCGTACCAGCGGGCGTAGGCCTCCTGCACGGCGTCCTCCGCCTCGGCCACCGAACCGAGCATCCGGTAGGCGAGGCCGACCAGATGCCGCCGCTCGCCGACGGCCGCGTCCGCGTTCCGTTCGAATCTCTCGCCCTCGGTACCCATGCCGGTCGCCCCCGTTTCGTTCCCACCCGCCTCACACTTCGCGGGCCTGTTTCGTCGAACCAGCGGGACACTACCGACCCACCGCCACCAGGCAGGAAGAGGGACCGCACCATGGTCATCACGACGACGACCCAGCCCGCACGCCGCAGCCTCACTCTCCTCCGCTCCAGCATCGCCGTGCAGACCCTGGCGATCTTCTACCAGGCGACCACCGCCGGCCTGCTGCTCTCCACCTCCTACGGCGAGACCCTGCACAGCGTGGGCGCCCGGGTGATGTACGGCGCCTCGATGGTCTACCTGCTCGCCGCGGTGCTGGCCTGGCGGCCCGGCGGCGGCCCGGCCCGGCCGATCCTGTACGCGACCGGCTTCCTCGTCCTCGCCTCCGTCCAGGTGGTCCTGGGCGTCACCCACCACCCGGCCCTGCACGTGCCGCTGGGCGTGCTGATGTTCGGCCTGAGCCTGCTCGACCTGGGCCGCAGCCTGACCGCCGGTGCGCGCGGAGCCCGCTGAACTCCCCCCCAGGTCCGGCCCGTCCTTCCGGGAACTCCGGCGCCCCGGCGGACAGGAGAGGGCATGACCACTACGTCCCCCCTGTCGCGCCGGAGCGTCCTCCGGGCCCTGACCGGCGCCGCCGTCCTGGGCGGTGCGGCATCCGTCTCCGTCTCCGTCCCCGGCTCCACGGCCCTCGCCGCCGAGCCGCAGACGGAGCCGGGGACGTACACCCTGACGATCCGGCACCTGGGCCGGGACGGCCGAGTGCCGACGCACTACCGGACCTCCGTCACCGGGATCTCCGGCCCCGGCGCCGGCCGGTCCGAGCAGCCCCACGACGCCTCCGGCACCACCTCCGTGCGGCTGCCCGGGGGCCGCTACCTGCTGGAGAGCAGCCTCTGGACGGACCGGGTGGCGGACGGCACCGACTGGATCGTCCAGCCCCGGCTCGACCTCGACCGCGACACCACCGTCACCGTCGACGCCCGGACCACCGCCCCCGTCGACGTCACGCCCCCCGACGGCTCCGCGGCCTTCCTCAACAGCGGGATGTTCATCGAGGTCACGCACGAGGGAGCGACCAGGATGGCCAGCATCGTCAAGGCGACGCCGACCCTGCGTACCGCCCATCTGGGGCCCGAGACCGAGGCCGGGTCGGTCAAGCAGTGGTACGACTCCTACTGGACGACCCGCACCGGCGGCTACGCGCTCGGCCGGACCTTCTCCGGCACCCGCGCGCTGACCGGGCTCACCCACCACTGGACGGCGGGGGAGCTGGCCGCCCTGGAACTCCGCGCCGCCGCCCGCCCGGACGCCGGCGGAGCGGGGACCGGGACCGGGACCGGGACCGCGGTGATCGACCTGGCCCCGACGGTCGGACCGGCCGCCGGGCCGAGCGTCGGCGCCTCCTGGTCCCTGCCGGTGCCGGGGACGGCCACCCTGTTCGTCACGCCGGGGCGCGGCCGTTGGGACGTCGTCTACACGGCCCCCGCGGCCCCCGGCGCCCGCCCGAACCGCTACTTCGTCGACGGCATCGCCCTCCGGGCCGGAGCCACCACCGTTCACACCTTCGACAGCCCGGTCGTCGGGCCCGCGCTCATCGGCCGCGCCGGTGTCGAACGCGACGGCGACACCCTCACCGCCGACCTCCCGCTGCTCGCCGACGGCGACGGCCACGTGCCGACGGCGCCGTCCTTCGACACCGCCTGGGCCGGGCTCTACCGCGACGGCGCGCTGCTCCACGCGCGGTCCGGCGGGCTCGACCGGGCGACGTTCACCGTGCCGTCCGGCCCGGCCTCGTACCGGCTGGCCGCCACGGTGGCCCGCCGGGGCGCGACCGGCGCGACCACCCGGGTCAACGCGTCGTGGACCTTCCGCTCGGCCACCACGACCGGCCCGGTCCCGGTGCCGGTGTCGGTGAGCGTGGTCCGGTTCTCGCCCGGACTCGGTCCGGCCGGCACCGCGCCGGCCGGGAGCCCGATGCGGGTGCCGGTCACCGTGCAGGGCGCCGCCGCCGACGGCCGGGTCCGCTCGCTGACGGTCTCGATGTCCGCGGACGGCGGCAGCTCCTGGACCGTGCTCCCCGTCCACGAGGGTGCCGTCACGGTGCCGAACCCGGCGGCGGGCACCTCGGTCTCGCTGCGGGCGGAGCTGACCGACACCGACGGGAACACCCTCGACCAGACCCTCGTGGACGCCTACCGCACCGGGTGACCCACGCAGCGGCCGCGACCGCCCCGGTCGGCGCCGCTCCGGTCAGCGCTCCGGGCGGACGCCGGGCGGCGGGGTGATGCCGAACTCGGACTCCAGCAGCTCCCGCAGCGCCTCCGGGCCGTCGACCCGCTCCACCGTCACCGTGCCGTCCCGCGCGGTGCGGGTGAGGGTGGTGCCGTCCAGGGCCAAGTGCCCGTCGACGTACGTCCGTTGCACGAACAGTCGGCGGAACGGCGAGCGCGGGTGGGTGGCCACGTGCCAGTTGGCGACGCCGATGTCGGGCAGCGGCGCGGCGTCCAGGGTGAAGGACACCAGCTCGATCCAGGTGTCCCCGGACCGGGCCTGGAGCACCCACACCGGCGCCGGGCCGTCGGCCTCCTCCAGTACCAGCCGGTGCCGCCGGCCCCGGCCCTCCCGGACCGGCCCTGGGACCATCGGCAGCGGCTCCAGCAGGGCGTCGATCGACCCGAAGCCGACGTCGACCAGGTACCGCCCCTCGCCACCCCCGGGCCCCTCGCCACCCCCGGGCACCTCGATGCCCAGCACCAGGTGGGTACGGGGCCGGATCTCCCCGGGCCGGGCGCCGACCCGCACCCGCCCGGTGTACCGGGTGACGCCGTAGCCGAGCTGCTCCAGCACGTCGGCGAACAGGGTGTTCTGCTCGAAGCAGTACCCGCCGCGCGAGCCGGCGACGAGCTTGGCCTCCAGGTCGGTGAGGTCCAGCGAGGGCACGGTGCCGATCACCACGTCGATGTTCTCGAACGGGATGCCCAGCACGTGCGCGTGTTGCAGTGATCGGAGCGTGTCGAGGGTGGGAGCGCGTCCGCCGTCCCACCCGATGCGTGCGAAGTACTTGTCGAGATCGACGCTCATACCGCCACCGTACGGACCGGGCGCCGCCCGGACCTCCGGCTGCGGTTCGGGTCGTCCTCGACCCTCCGACCTAGGTCCATTCCGCGACATCGGTCGGGGCCGGGTCGGGGCCGGTCAGGACCGGTCGGAAGCGGTCGTCCCTGGTCGGGGCCCCTGGTCGAGGACCTCTGGGCGGCGTGGTCGGGCCCGGCTCAGCCGCCGATCCGCACCACGTACTTGCCGGTCGCCCGCCGCTCCGCCATCGCGTCGTGGGCGGCCGGGACGGCGGCCAGGCCGGGCAGTTCGGTGACGGGCAGCTCCAGGCCGCCGTCCGCGAGCAGGCCGACGACCCGGCGGACCGCCCGGGCGAGCCGCTCGGGGGCCGTGGCGGCGAGGCCGCGGTGGCTGAAGCCGGTGACGGTCAGGTTGCCCGCCATCAGGCGGGCGAGCGGGGGCAGATCGGCGACGGCGCCGCCGCCCGCGTTGCCGAACAGCACGATCCGGGCGCCGGGTGCCGCCACGGCGAGGTCGAGCTCCAGGGCCTCGGTGCCCAGCGGGTCGAGCACGAGGTCGACACCCCGGCCGTCGGTGGCGGTCCGGACCGCCTCCGCGAGTGCCTCGTCGCGGGCGAAGGCGTGCTGGTAGCCGGTGGCGAGCACGGCGGCGGCCTTCTCCGGGCGGCCGACGGTGCCGATCAGCCGGCCGCCGCCGAGCAGCGGGACGAGCTGGGCGAGGGCGTGGCCGATCCCGCCGCCCGCCGAGTGCACCAGGACGGTGTCCCCGGCGGTGAAATTGCCGGCGTCGGTCAGCAGCAGCAGTGCGGTGGCCAGGCCCAGGGGGACGGCGGCGGCCTCGCGCAGCCCCACCCCGTCCGGGAGCGGCACGGTGAGCGCCGCCTCGGCGGTCACCACCTCGGCGAGTCCGGCACCGACGGGTGCGGCCACCACCCGGTCGCCGACGGCCAGTCCGGTGACGCCCTCGCCGAGCGCCCGGACGGTGCCGGCCACCTCCTTGCCGGGCCGGTACGGCCAGTCGGCGGCGTACGCGGCGTCGCCCCGGCGGGTCATCACGTCGACGAAGTTCAGTCCGGCGTAGGCGACGTCGACCGTCACCTGTCCGGGGCCGGGCTCGGGCTCCGGGAGCTCCTGGACCTGGGAGTTCTCGGACCCGCCGGGTGCGGTCATCACCAGTGCGCGCATGGGTGTCGGTCCCCTCGACTACGATGTTCGACGAACTACGAAATTGAACGCGGGACAGTGGTACCACGCAATTTCGATGGATGTCGAACATCGCAGATCAGGGAGGGCGACCATGCCCCGCAGCACCCGCCGCCGACCGGCGCCCGCCCACCCCGCGACCGAGGAGATCGACCTCTTCGACGTCCTGCACGCGCTCGCCGACCCCACCCGGATGACCATCGTCCGGGTGCTGCGCGCCGAGCCGGAACGCGCCTGCGGCACCTTCCCGGTGGACGTCGCGCCCTCCACCCTCAGCCACCACTTCAAGGTGCTGCGCGAGTCCGGCCTGATCACCCAGCGCGAGGAGGCCAACCGCCGCTTCTCCGCCCTCCGCACGGCCGACCTGGAGCACCGCTTCCCCAAGCTCCTGGACACCGTCCTCGCCGCCCACGCCCACGCCGACACCCACGCCGCCCCGGGCCCCGAGGCCACGTCCTAGGACGGGTCAGAGCTCCCAGGACCGGGGCCGGGCCAGGGCCTCCCACTCCGGTCGGAGCAGGGACAGCACCGCGGCGTCGTACCGGCGGCCCCGGTGCAGGCAGGCCGAGCGGCGCACACCCTCCTGGACGAAGCCCGCCCCGGCCAGGACGGCGAGCGCCGGGGCGTTGCCGGTGTGGGTGACGGCCTGGAGGCGGTGCAGGGGCAGCTCGCCGAAAGCGAGGTCGACCAGCGCGTCCAGCGCGGCCGAACCGTGGCCCCCGCCCCGGTGGTGCTCGTCCATGAGCAGCGAGATCTCCGCCGTGCCGTCGGCGAGGTCCTGGTCGAAGAGGGCGATGTGGCCGATCGGCGTGCCGTCGGGGAGCAGGACCAGGAAGTCGTCCCGGTCGTTGTCGTCCCGCTGGCGCTCCAGCCGCTCCCGCAGCGCGGACAGTAGCCGATCTGGTGCACGGCCACGGGGTCGGAGCGCCAGCGCTGCAGCAGTTCGGCGTCGTCGACGTCGACGACCGTGAACCCGATGCCGTGGCCCCGCCAGCACACCTCCCGGTCCGCCGTCTCGATGTCGTCCTCGGTGCCGTCCGCGGTCCCGGGTACGTTCTCACTGTCGGTCACGCACGGATGCTACGAGGCCCGCACCGGCCGCCACCAGCGAATTTCCCGTCGCCGGGGCGGGTGTCACGATCCCCCCGCCGGACCGCCGGGCGACCGTTACGCAGCCGATGAAGCGCTGTGACACGACCGGCCGGGGACCGCGACACGGGCTTCCTACCGTCAGTCCGGACGCACCGGCCACAGGGTGCCGGAGCCCGCGTCACCACGATGAAGGAGAGCTCGCATGGCTCTGCGTACGACCACCAACCGCGCCCGGCGCTCGGCCGGCGTCTCCCGGCTGACGGCCGTCTGCGCCCTGACCGGCGCCGCCCTGCTGGCGACCGTCACCGGCGGGCAGGCCTGGGCCGACGGCGGTGCGCCCAGCGCGCCCAGCGCGGCCCCGAAGGCCGCCGCCCCCGTCACGCCCACCGCCACCCCCTCCGCCGGCCCGGTCGAGGCCGGCAGCGGTCCCGCCGTCAAGGCGCCCCAGCACCCGGAGCGGCCCCCGACGGCCCAGCCCGCCCCGCCGTCGGTCGAGCAGCCGAAGGAGCAGGCGCGGCCCGCCACGCCGACCGCGCGGCCGGAAGGCGTCCCGCCGAAGCCCCAGGCGCCCACCGACGCCAAGCCGCAGGTGCGTGAGGTTCCCAAGGGCGCTGCCCAGGCCGGCGACGGCTCCGGGGCCGGCGACTCCTCCGGCCTCAAGCTGGTCGGCGGCGGCACCGTCGCCGCCATCGGCGCCGGGGCGCTCGGCTTCGCGCTGCTGCGCCGGCGTTCCGGTGCGCGGGGCTGACAACGCTCCCGGGTCCTCCCCGCACCCCGTCGCCGCCGGTCCGGACGGCGGCGACGGGGTGCGGGCGGTGCGGGGCCGCCGGGCCCGGGACGGTTCGCAGCACGGCCGCCACGGGCGGCGCGCCGGGCGCGGGACGGGACTGAACCGGAGCGTCTTCGGCGCGGCCGGGCTGCTCTGCCTGGCGATCGGCGCGACCGTGGCGGTCTCCGGCCGCGCGGAGCCGCCGGTGGTCCGGGTGGAGACCTCGGCCCGGCAGGCCCCCGGCGCCACCGACCCGGCGGCGCCCGCACCCGCGGCCTCCGCCCCGTCGGCGGCGACCGGCACTGCCTCCGCCGACACCGCCGCCCCCCGCCCGCTGGCGGCCTCGGCCCCGACCCGGCTGCTGATCCCCGCGGCCGGGGTGGACGCCCCGGTCACCGGCCTCGGCCTGAACGCCGACGGCACGGTCGAGGTGCCGGCCGCCGACCGCGCCGACGAGGTCGGCTGGTACCGCAACGGCCCGACCCCGGGGGAGACCGGGCCCGCCGTCCTGATCGGGCACTACGACACCGCGCACGGCCCGGCGGTGTTCCACAACGTGCCGAAGCTGAAGCCGGGCGACCTGATCCAGATCCGGCGGGAGGACGGCGGCACGGTGGACTTCCGGGTCCGCGCCCTGCTCCAGACCGCGAAGAACACCTTCCCCACCGACGCGGTGTACGGCAACACCAAGGGGCCCGAGCTGCGTCTGATCACCTGTGGGGGCCGGATCGGGGCCGACGGCCACTGGACGGACAACATCGTCGTCCTGGCCGATCCGGCGACGCCCGTAGGCTGACGGGGTCGAACGGCGCCCGGCGGAGCCCCCGTCGGGCGCCCGCCACGTCGGCCGGGGCTCGATCGGACACGCACCGAACACGCACCGAGAACGCAGAACGCACAGGACCAGAGAGGGCCCCGGACGATGAGCACCGCCCCCCGCCGCACCGCCGGCGGGCCCCGCGCGGCCCGCCTCCTCCCCGTTCTCCCCGTCCTGCTCGCCGCCGCGGCGCTCGCCCTCCCGGTCGGCTGCGCCGCCCCCGGCGAACTGCGCGACCACGGCGCGGTCGGCCCCGTCACCCGCTCCCCGGCCCGCGAGCCGCTCTGGCCGGGCGCGCCCACCGCCGCGTCGCCGACGCCGCTGGAGCCCACGGGGAGCCGCAGCCCGGAGCCGCCGCCGCAGCCGGTCCCCGACCTCACCGTCCCCGGGCAGGACGTCACCGCCGTGGACGTCCGCGCCCTGCTCACCAAGGACCCCGGCGTCACCCAGGACGAACGGCGGGTCCTCGAACCGTGCCCCGGCTGCGAGCTGCGCGCCCCCGAGTACCGCGACCTCACCGGGGACGGCCGGCCCGAGCTGCTGCTCGCCGTCGGCCTCGCCGACACCGTCGTGCTGCACGTCTACACCGCCTCCGGCGACCGGCTGCTGCCGATCCACCGGGTCTCCCTGCTGAAGGGGTTCGGCGCCGAGACGGTCGGCACCGACCTGTGGCTGTACGAGCCGACCGCCTCCTTCCGGACCGGCCGCCTCTACCGCTGGGACGGGGTGCGGCTGGCCCTGGCCGACCAGAAGGTGGAGGGCATCGGGCCGACCCCGGAGCCCGATCCGACGCCGACCGCCGAGAAGCCCGCGGTGGAGAAGCCGCCCGGTACCGGCCCGTCCGCCGGGTCCGGAGGCGGGCCGGTCAGACCCTCGGCCCCGTCCCGGCCCGTCGGCTCCCCGTCCGCCGGCCCCGACGCGGCGGGCGGCCACCCGCCCCCGCCCCCCCCCCCCCCGGCCGGGCCGGGGGGGTCGGAAAGCAGCCCCACCCCGCCCCCGCCCGCCCCGTGCCGCCCGCCGCCACGCCCACCGCCGTGCCCCTCCCGGAGACGAAGCCATGAGCCCCACGGCCGCCGGCCACCCGAGCATCCTCATCGTCGAGGACGACGAGGTGATCCGGGAGGCGACCAGGATGGCCCTGGAACGCTACGGGTTCCCGGTCGCCACGGCCGCCGACGGCCTGGAGGGGCTGGAGATGTTCCACGCCGTGCGGCCCGACCTGGTCCTGCTGGACGTGATGCTGCCGCTGCTCGACGGGGTCGGGCTGTGCCGGCGGATCCGGGAGGAGAGCCAGCTGCCGATCCTGATGATGTCGGCCCGCACCGACCCGGTGGACGTGGTGTCCGGGCTGGAGGCGGGCGCGGACGACTACGTGGTCAAGCCGTTCGAGAGCGCCGTGCTGGTCGCCCGGATCCGCACGGTGCTCCGCCGCGTCCGCGTGGTCCCGGCCGAGCCGGAGCCCGCGCCCGTTCCCACGCCGCCCGCCGAGCTTCCTGCCCCCGGACCCGCGCCCGCCGACCCGGTCCCTCCGGTCGCCCCCGCCCCCCGCACCCCCGTCCGCAGCTTCGACGGCCTGGAGGTCGACACCGACTCCATGGAGGTCCGGGTGCACGGCGCCCTCGTCCCGCTCACCCCGACCGAACTGCGCCTCCTGCTGGAGTTCACCGCCGCCCCCGGCATCGTGCTGGAGCGCGCCGTCCTGCTGGAACGCGTCTGGGACTACGAGTGGGGCGCCGACACCCGCGTGGTCGACGTCCACGTCCAGCGGCTGCGCGCCAAGATCGGCGGCGGGCGGATCGAGACCGTCCGCGGCTTCGGCTACAAGCTCAGGCGGGGCGAATGACCCTGCGCCGCCAGATCGCCACCGCCGTCGCCGCCATCTCCGTCCTGGTCGCGGTGGCGGTCGGGCTGCTGGTGCACCAGGCGATGGTCCGCCAGCACGTCGACCAGGCCCGGGACTCCGCCGTCACCGCCCTGGACGCGGCGCTCGGCTCCTACGAGCGCAACGAGGAACTCACCGGCGATGGCCGCCGACAGGCCGCCCTGGACGACCCGGAGCTGCCGGCCCGGCTGCGCGCCCTGGCCGCCGAGGGGCGGCGCGGGTCGCTGCTGGCCCAGGGGCCCGGGGGCGAGTCGGTGTGGGCGGCGGTCCCGGTCCGGAGCGGCGGCGAGGTGCTGTCCGTCCGGGTCGACTTCGCCCAGGACCGGCAGGCCATCGCCGACCTGGACCGGATCATCCTGCTCGCCGTCGTCGCCTCCGTCTTCATCACGGTGCTGGCGGGGGTGCTGGTCGCGGACCGGATCAGCCGCCGGCTGCGGACGGCGGCGACCGCCGCCCGGGGGATCGCCGCCGGCCGCACCGACACCCGGATCGGCGAACTCGTCGACGGGCGGGACGAGGTGGCCGACCTCGCGGCGGCGGTGGACCTCATGTCGCGGGAGCTGCACCGGCGGCTGGAGGACGAGCAGCGGTTCACCGCGGACGTCGCGCACGAGCTGCGCACCCCGCTGACCGGTCTGGTCACGGCGGCCGAACTGCTGCCGCCGGGGCGGCCCACCCAACTGGTGCAGAACCGGGTGCAGGCCCTGCGCGCCCTGGTCGAGGACCTCCTGGAGGTCTCCCGGCTGGACGCCGACGTCGAGACGCCCGACCTCGCGGCCGTGCCACTGGACCGTGCGGTCCGCCGCACGGTCACGCTGACCGGCCTGGACGTCGACGTCGAGGTCCGCGCCGACGCCTCCGTCCGCACCGACCTGCGCCGCCTCGACCGCATCCTCGGCAACCTCCTCCTCAACGCCGACCGCCACGGCGGCGGCCCGATCCACCTGCACGTCGACGGCCACCGGCTCACCGTCCGCGACCACGGCCCCGGCTTCCCCGACGAACTCCTCCGCGACGGCCCCCAGCGCTTCCGCACCAGCGTCCGCGAACGCGGCCGCGGCCACGGCCTCGGCCTCACCATCGCCCAGGGCCACACCCGCGTCATCGGCGCCACCCTGACCTTCACCAACCACCCCACCGGCGGCGCCGTCGCCACCCTCGTCCTCCCGGCTGCGCCCGCCCCCGACTCCGACCCCGGCGAAGACCCGTCCCCCTGATCCGTCCCGGACGTGGGACGGATCAGGGGGACGGGACCGCCGCCGCTGCCCGGGGCCGGCCTCTCGGTCCGTACCGGAGCGGCTCCGCCGGAGCCACCGGCGGGGCCGCGGCCCGGAACGGCGGTCGGGGCGGCGGTCGTCCCGGTCCGCTCCGGGGCGGCCCACGGTCGTTCGGATGCGCCCGGAGCGGAGCGGGTGGCTCGTTCGACGGCTCTCTCGACGCCTCACTCGACGGTGACGCTGACCTCCATCCGGTCGGCCCCCGGTGTCCCGGCGACCTCGATGGTGACGCCGCTCCACTGGCCGTCCGGTTCGTTCAGCGGCGGGTTGCTGTGCTCGCCGAGGAGGTTGTTGCCGAGCGACGGGTAGAGGTCGTCCTCGTCGCCGCGGTTGGGCACGACGGCGTCCGCCAGGTCGCGCCGGCCGTCGGCCTGCATCAGCTCGATGGCGAGGTGGCTCTCGTCGTTGACGTTGTCGATGGACTCGTCCACCGCGTAGACGGCGATGCCCTGGTCCGGCAGGAAGGCGTCCTGGCCGCTCTGCCGGCGGTACTCGACCACGATGTACTGCTTGGCGTTCATCCGCGGGCTGCGGACGAGCAGGATGTCGCCGTCCTCGGAGACGGGGCGCAGCACGATGTCCTTGACGGTGCTGGTGATCTTCTGCGGCCGGGTCCAGTCGTGGAACATCCGGAGCATGCCGTTCGGGTACACCGGCCGGTCGCCGGCGTGCAGCCGGTCCGGGCCGCCCCAGGAGCCGGAGGCCATCAGGCAGAAGTTGCCGAGGCCGCTGGAGACCGCCTCCAGGTTCGGGTTCCCGGTGTCGTAGAAGTCGGCCCAGCGGGCGGCCAGATGGCCCCACTCGTGGGAGCAGACGCCGACCCGGCAGTCCTCGGGGACGGTGAGGAAGGTCTGGACGGTCAGGCTGGAGTCGGTCGGGAAGCCGGGGGTGAAGCTCCACTTGGCGCTCCACAGGGCCCCCGGCCGCTGGAGCTTCGGGACCGCCTCGGCGCCGGGGCCGGCGTGGACGATGAACAGCGCGGTGACGATGCCCTCGCCCAGCACGTCCAGTTCCTCGGGGAACGCCACGCCCTGCTGGCGGGCGATCTCCAGGGTGTCGGCGGCCATGCCCACTTCGTTCCTGGGGAAGGCGCCGGTGTCCTGGCCGGACAGGCCGTTGGCGTAGAAGGAGAGCGGGTGCGGCAGCCGGAACCAGCCGTGCACCGCGCCCTGGACGTCGATGCCGCCGTTGGCGGGAGCGGCGGGGTCGAAGCCGCTGACGCCGCGGTAGTAGTCGCGCATCGAGCCGGTCGGGAACGTTCCGGAGCTGAACAGCAACTGTTCGAAGTGCTCGACGGTGTGGGCGGGGTCGTGCGGCTGGTCGGGGAAGTCCACCAGCAGCACCAGGGTGGGGACGACGCCCTTGAGCTTCTCCGACGGGTGGTCGATGAGCTGGGCGTCGCTGCGCGGACCGGGGCGGAGGGCGCCGTCGTCGAGGCCGACGACGTTCTCGCCGCGCCACTGGGTGCGCAGCACGCGGTAGTACTGGCCGAAGGTGATGCCGTCCGGGAGGCGCTGGGACGCGACCAGGTCCCGGTACTCGTCATGGAGCTCGTCCAGCGCGGTCGGTGACAGCGGGACGGGGCAGGCGTGCGGACGGTCGTGGGGGAGGTCGACGGGGGTGGGGTGGCGATGCAGCGTGGTTAATGTGTGACGCATGGTGACGGCTCCTTCGAGCCTGCTCACCCCGCCGGGGCGTGTGCGGCGCCGCGGGGGCGTGTTCGGCGCCCCGTCGAGTAGGCGGTCGCCGGCAATCGGTCGGCTCGCCGAAAGGCGGTCGGGTCTGGCCGGTACCGGTTGCGAAAAGGTCGATATGCGGTTGTTTGTCACCATTCTGACGCTCCGGACGGCCAAAGCACCAGACCCGAAGGGCCGTCGGATCCGCCGCCGGTCCGCTCAGCCGGCCCGGTGCGCGGCGGCCGCCGCGGTGAAGGAGGCGGCGAGCTGCGGGTATCCCGCCCAGTGCAGGTGCAGATACGAAGCGTGAACATTCTCGGCGCCCGCCGCGCCCGCGAATCCCTCGGTGCGCGGACCGTCCGGCAGTCGCCAGCCCCAGGCGGGCCGTTCGCCGGCGCCCGGCTCGCAGACCGTGCGGTGGAACTCGTGCCCGCGCAGCCGCGCGCCGGTCGGCGCCAGCACCGAGTCCTCCAGCGCGACCGCCTCCCGGTACCCGAGCGTCAGCCGCTCGGTCATCCGGGCCGAGGTGTCCAGCACCCCGCACATCGGCAGGCCGTCCAGCTCCCGCCCGAGGTAGAGCAGTCCGGCGCACTCGGCCGAGACCGGTCCGCCCGAGGCGGCGAACGCGGCGATCGCTGCCCGCAGTTGCCCGTTCGCACTGAGTTCCCGGACGTACAGCTCGGGGAAGCCGCCGCCGATCACCAGGCCCGCCGTGCCCTCCGGCAGGGCATCGGCGTGCAGCGGGTCGAAGGGCACCACCTCGGCGCCGGCGGCGGTCAGCAGCTCGGTGTTCTCGGCGTACGAGAAGGAGAACGCCGCGCCCCCGGCCACCGCGATCCTCGGCCGGGCCGCACCGGGGGCGGCACCGGCACCGGCACTGGCACCGGCGTCCAGGGGGGTCACCTCGCGGGCCGGGTCCCACGGCTCCGCCGTCAGCGGCGGAGCCGTGCGGGCCAGCTCCAGCACCGCGTCCAGGTCCACCGAGGCGGCGACCAGTTCGCCCATGTCGGCCACCGCCCGCAGGGCCTCCGCCGAGCGCTCCGCGGCCGGGATCAGCCCCAGGTGCCGGGACGGCGTGGCGACCGCCGCCGAGCGCCGCACCGAGCCCAGCACCGGCACCCCGGAGCCCTCCTCCAGGGCCTCGCGCAGCAGCTGTTCGTGCCGGTCGGAGGCGACCCGGTTGAGGATCACCCCGGCCAGCCGGACCTCCGGGTCCCAGGAGGCGAAGCCGTGCACCAGCGCGGCCACCGACCGGGACTGCGAGGAGGCGTCCACCACCAGCACCACCGGCGCCCGCAGCAGCTTCGACACATGCGCGGTGGACGCCAGCTCGCCGCGCCCGGACGCGCCGTCGAACAGCCCCATCACGCCCTCGACCACCGCCACGTCCGCCCCGGCCGCGCCGTGCAGGAAGAGCGGCGCGATCCGCTCCGGTCCGCACATGAACGCGTCCAGGTTGCGGCCCGGACGGCCGGCGGCCAGGCCGTGGTAGCCCGGGTCGATGTAGTCCGGGCCGACCTTGTGCGGCGAGACGGCCAGCCCGCGGGCGGCGAGCGCGGCGATCAGGCCGGTGGCGATCGTGGTCTTGCCGGCGCCCGAGGAGGGCGCCGCGACGACGAGACGGGGGATGTTCACGGTGCTGCTGCTTCTCTCGCTGGTACTACCGGGACGCTCGGCGGGCTCGCCGCGCCACCACTCGATGCCGCGCCACCACTCGATGCCGCACTACCACTCGATGCCGCGCTGGCCCTTGCGACCGGCGTCCATCGGGTGCTTGACCTTGGTCATCTCGGTGACCAGGTCGGCCGCGTCGGTCAGCAGCTCCGGCGCGTACCGGCCGGTGATGACGACGTGCTGGCTGCCCGGACGGTCCTTCAGTACGGCCACCACCTCCGCCGGGTCGATCCAGCCCCAGTGCATCGGGTAGGTGAACTCGTCCAGCACGTAGAAGCGGTAGGTCTCGGCGGCGAGGTCGCGCTTGACCTGCTCCCAGCCCTCCTTGGCGGCCGCCTCGCTGTCCATTTCCATCTCGCCGGTGCGCTGGATCCAGGACCAGCCGGAGCCCATCTTGTGCCAGTCGACGGTGCCGCCCTCGCCGGAGGCGCCGAGCACGCGCAGCGCGTTCTCCTCGCCGACCTTCCACTTGGCGGACTTCACGAACTGGAACACCCCGACCGACCAGCCCTGGTTCCAGGCCCGCAGGGCCATGCCGAACGCGGCGGTGGACTTGCCCTTGCCGGGCCCGGTGTGGACGGCGGTGATCGGCTGGGTACGGCGCTGACGGGTCGTCAGACCGTCGTCGGGAACGCTCTCGGGGACACCCTTGGGCATATCGGCTCAGGCCGCCTTTCGCGAAGCAGAAGCAGAAGCAGAAGCAGAGGCAGAAGCAGAAGCAGAAGCAGAGCCGCTCGGACGGTGCCCGTCGCGGTGCCCGCCGCCGCGGCTGTCGCGGACGAGCGAGGCGACGCCGTCGGCGCGCAGCTCGTCCAGGGTCACGGCGGTGGCCCGCAGCCGGTCGGCCAGGGTGCGGGCCAGGCCGAGCCGGACCGGGCCCGACTCGCAGTCCAGCACCACGCTCGCCACACCCTGCCCGGCCAGCAGCCCGGCCGCCCGGTGCGACTGCGCGACGGCGTCCCGCGCGCCGGTGGCCCGGCCGTCGGTCACCACGACCAGCAGCGGGCGGCGGTCCGGGTCGCGCAGCCGCTCGACCCGCAGCACCTCGTGCGCCCGCAGCAGCCCGGCCGCCAGCGGGGTGCGGCCGCCGGTGGGCAGCGACTCCAGCCGGGCCGCGCCGACCTCCACCGAGGAGGTGGGCGGCAGCGCCAGCTCGGCGCCCGCGCCCCGGAAGGTGATCATGCCGATCTTGTCCCGGCGCTGGTAGGCGTCCATCAGCAGCGACAGCACCGCGCCCTTGACGGCGGTCATCCGCTGCCGGGCCGCCATCGAGCCGGAGGCGTCCACCACGAACAGCACCAGATTGGACTCCCGCCCCTGGCGCACCTGCTCGCGGAAGTCGTCCTTGTGCAGCACCAGGGCCCGCGAGGACCGGCCGCGCGCCAGCTGGTGCGGGGCGGCGGCGCGCAGGGTGGCGCTCAGGTGCAGCCGGGCGAGGCGCCCGCGCGGGCGGCGGGCCCTGATGGTGTGCCCGCTGTCGGTCTCGGCGGGGGAGCGGCGGCCCTGGGCGCCGCGCCCGGTGCCGTCCACGGCGAACAGCCGGGTCCGGTACGGGTCGCCGGCCGCGACCGGGGCCGTCTCCCGGGCGGGGGACGGGGGTTGGAGCGGGACCGGCTGCGGGGCGGGGGCGTCGTCCGGGGCCGGGCCGTCCGCCGCCTCGGCGGGCGGGCCGTCGGGGCCGTCCTGGCCGGACGGCTCGGGCGCGCCGCCACCGCCGTCGTCGGGGCCGCCGTCCTGCGGGCCGTCGCCCTCGGGGCCGCCCTCCGGGTCCGGGTCCTCGTCCGGCTCCTGCGGCTGCTGCGGCTCCTCGGGCTCCGGCTCGGCGTGCTCCTCCAGCACCTGGTCCAGCTGCTCCTCGTCCAGCCCGGGGGCGTCGAAGGGGTTGCGCCGCCGCCGGTGCGGCAGCGCCAGCTGGGCGGCCTTGCGGACGTCCTCCGCCAGCACCTCGGTGCGGCCCGCCCAGGCGGCCAGGGCGACGGCGGTCCGGGCCATCACGATGTCCGCGCGCAGCCCGTCCACCTCGAACGCCGCGCAGACGGCGGTGATCTGGCGCAGCGCCGTGTCGGTCAGCTCCACCTGCGGCAGCAGCTCGCGGGCGGCGGTGATCCGGTCCGCCAGCGCCCGCTCGTCCGCGGCGAAGCGGTCGGCGAAGGCGGCCGGGTCGGCGTCGTAGGAGAGCCGGCGGCGGACCACCTCGGCGCGCTCCACCGGCTCCCGGGTGGCGGCGATCTCCACCGTCAGGCCGAACCGGTCGAGCAGCTGCGGCCGCAGCTCGCCCTCCTCCGGGTTCATCGTGCCGACCAGCAGGAAGCGCGCCGCGTGCCGCACCGACACGCCCTCGCGCTCCACGTAGGAGCGGCCCATCGCGGCGGCGTCCAGCAGCAGGTCCACCACGTGGTCCTGGAGCAGGTTGACCTCGTCGATGTAGAGCACACCGCGGTGCGCCCGGGCCAGCAGCCCCGGCTCGTAGGCCTTGACGCCCTCGGCCAGCGCGCGCTCCAGGTCCAGCGAGCCGACGATCCGGTCCTCGGAGACGCCGACCGGCAGCTCGACCAGCCGGGCCGGGCGCTCGGAGGCCGCGGCGCCGGTGTGCGCGCCGTCCGGGCACTGCGGGTCGGGGCCGGCCGGGTCGCAGGCGAAGCGGCAGCCGTCGACGGTCGCGATGGACGGCAGCAGCCCGGCCAGCGCGCGCACCATGGTCGACTTGGCGGTGCCCTTCTCGCCGCGCACCAGCACCCCGCCGACCGCCGGGGAGACCGCGTTCAGCAGCAGGCCGAGCCGCAGGTCGGCCATGCCGACGATCGCGGTGAACGGGTATCGGACGTCACTCATGCATGCTCCCCAGGGGCTCCGGGCGGAAGGAACGGCAGCGATCCGGCCGCCGGCACCCCGCCCTCGATCAGCTTCCACAGCGCGTCGGTGTCGGCGTGTTCCTCGATCAGTTCGCCCAGCCGGTCCAGCCGGGCCTCCCGCGCGTCGGCGAAGGAGGTGTCCGGCGCGGGCACGAACGCCCGTCCGGCGGCCGCCGCGACCTCGCGCAGCAGCGCGCGCCGGAAGCCGTCGTTCTCCAGCGCGCCGTGCCAGGTGGTGCCCAGGACGGAACCGACCCGGCACCCGTCCAGGCTCTGTCCGTCGTCATCGGAGATGAACGCCTCGCCGCCCTCCACGGTGACGATCCCGTGGTGGATCTCGTAGCCCTCGACCCGCTCGCCGAAGGCCTCGCCGACGGGCCGTCCGAGCACCTTCTCGACCCCGAACCGCACCCGCGTCGGCAGCAGCCCGAGGCCCTCCGCCGGGCCCGCCTTCGACTCGACCTCGTCCACGATCGAGCCGGCCAGCATCTGGTAGCCGCCGCAGACGCCCAGCACCGGCAGCCCGGCCGCCGCCCGGGCCTTCAGCACCGGTTCGAAGCCGCGCTCGCGCAGCCAGCCGAGGTCGGCGACGGTGGCCCGGGTGCCGGGCAGCACCACCAGGTCGGCGTCGGCCAGCTCCTCCGGCCGGGTGGCCCAGCGGACCAGCACGCCGGGCTCCTGGGCGAGCGCGTCCAGGTCGGTGAAGTTGGACAGCCGGGGGAAGCGCAGCACCGCCACCCGCAGCACATCGGCGCCCAGCGGGCCGCGCGCGGCGGTCCGGTCGACGACGGTGGACAGGTCGAGCGAGTCCTCGGCGTCCAGCCACAGGTCCGGCAGCATCGGCAGGGTGCCGAGCACCGGACGCCCGGTCAGCTCGCGCAGCATCTCCAGCCCGGGGGCCAGCAGCCGCGCGTCGCCGCGGAACTTGTTGACGAACCAGCCGGCCACGTGCCGCTGGTCCTCCGCCGACAGCAGCGCCAGCGTCCCGTACATCGCCGCGAACACGCCGCCCCGGTCGATGTCCCCGACCACGACGACCGGCAGGCCGGCTGCGGTGGCCAGGCCCATGTTGGCGATGTCCCGGTCCCGGAGGTTGATCTCGGCGGGCGAGCCCGCGCCCTCGCAGACCACCACGTCGAAGCGGCCGCGCAGGTCCGCCAGGCACTCCAGGGCCCGTTCCAGCAGCAGCGGCTTGCGCTCGCGGTAGTCCAGCGCGCCGACCTCGGCGACCGGGTGGCCCAGCAGCACCACCTGGCTGCGGCCGTCCGCGCCGGGCTTGAGCAGCACCGGGTTCATCGCCGCCTCCGGCTCGACCCGGGCGGCCTGCGCCTGCATCGCCTGGGCGCGGCCGATCTCGGCGCCGTCGGCGGTGACGAAGGAGTTCAGCGACATGTTCTGCGCCTTGAACGGCGCGACCGCGACCCCCTGCCGCGCCAGCCAGCGGCAGATGCCCGCCGTGACCACGCTCTTGCCGGCGTCCGAGGTCGTCCCGGCGACCAGCAGTGCCTTGCTCATGCCCGGTACCTCCGCTTCCTGTTCAGCGCCGCCCGCAGCAGCAGGTGCCCGGCGACGGTCGTACCCAGGGCCAGCGCGCCCACCCGCCTCGAGAGCACGCAGGCCCGCTCGATGTCGTCCACCCCGACCGGCCGCAGCCCCTCGCCGAGCACCGGCCGGTGCTCGGTGCGCTCGCCGTACTGGAGCGTCCCGCCCAGCCGGACGCCGACCGCGCCGGCGAAGGCCGACTCGGCCTGCCCGGCGTTGGGGCTGGGGTGCGCGGAACCGTCCCGCCGCCAGACCCGCCAGGCGGTGCGCGGTTCGGGGGCGGCGGCCACCGTCAGCAGCGCGGTCAGCCGGGCGCCCGGCCAGCCCGCCACGTCGTCCAGCCGGGCCGAGGCCCAGCCGAACCGGGCGTAGCGCGGCGAGCGGTGACCGACCATCGCGTCCAGGGTGTTCACCGCGCGGAACGCCAGCAGCCCCGGGGTGCCGGCCAGGCCGCCCCAGACCAGGGCGTTGACCACGGCGTCGGCGGTGTTCTCGGCCACCGACTCGACCACCGCCCGGGCCAGCTGCCGCTCGTCCAGCGCGCTCGGGTCGCGTCCGCACAGGTGCGGCAGCCGTTCCCGGGCCGCCGTCAGGTCACCGGCCGTCAGCGCCCGGCCGACGGTGCGGGCCTCCCGGGTCAGCGAGGTGCCGCCGAGCACCGTCCAGGTCGCGGCGGCGGCGAGCGCGGCCCGGCCGAGCGGACGGCGGGCCAGCAGCCGGTCGGCGGCGACCGCGCCGGCCGCGACGGTGCCCACGCACAGCGCGGTGAAGGCGGTGCCGGCCGCGCGGTCGTCGCGCCACAGCAGTCGCTCCAGCCGGCCGGCCGCGCTGCCGAAGCCGGCCACCGGGTGGCCGCGGCGCGGATCGCCGAACCGGGCGTCGGCCAGGTACCCGGCGACGGCGCCCGCGCCGAACGCGGCGGCCCGGGTCAGCGGGCGCAAGGGAAGGCGGGTGGCGTGGTCGGCGGAGTGCTCGGGGGGAGGTCCCGGCCCGGCGGGGCAGCCTGCATCGCGTGCGTGTCCTCACTCAGGGTCCGCGCCCTGGATCGACGTACCGGGGGTGAGAGTCTCCTGGCTCCCGGGTCGAACGCGCTCCCGGGCCTTCCGGCGGCCGCAAACGGCCCTCCGTGGCTGAACTCCGGTCGTGCTCCCCGGTGACAGTGGCGGGACCGCGCCGGACTCGCACCGGCTTCCTCTGCTTGCCTCCGTAATGGCTGAAGGATCCCATCACGGGCCCGAAGGGGGAGTCAACCGAGGTCGCGGAGGGGTTGGTCACACGCCCGGGCCCTCCCGGCGGCCGCCCCGCGCCCCGTCCCCGCCCTCGCCGTTCCCCGTCGCTACCTCCGAGGCCGCCCGCCGCCGGACCGCGCCCCGCTGTGCGATCCTCCACCGCCGCCGGGCGGCGCGCCCGCCCCGCTTCGTGCGTTCGTCGGCTGGGGCACCACCCGGCGCCGCGCCTAGCGTCGGGACCCATGCGACCCC
>NZ_LGDO01000005.1:0-32020 GCF_001279805.1 Streptomyces sp. XY431 | reverse complement strand
CTCCGGGGGCGGGACGGCGGCGGACGGAGGCGGGTGCTCGGGCGGCGGCGGCAGCTCAGGCGGCGGTGAGGACGACGGCCGCGTTCTGCCCGCCGAACCCGCTGGAGACCGACACGGCGGCGTCCAGGGCGAGCCGTCTCGGCACCTTGGCGACCACGTCGAGGCCGAGGGACTCGTCGGGCCGTTCGAGGTTGGCGGTGGGCGGGACCAGTCCGTGCTGGAGGGAGAGCACGGTGACCGCCGCCTCGATCGCCCCGGCGCCGCCCATGGTGTGGCCGATCGCGCCCTTGACCGAGGTGACCGGGGGCGGCCGGTGGAAGACCCGGTGCAGGGCCGCCGCCTCGGCGGTGTCGTTCAGGCGGGTGCCGGTGCCGTGCGCGTTGACGTGCCCGATGTCGTGCGGGGCGAGTCCGGCGTCGGCGAGGGCCGCCAGGATCGCCCGGGCCAGGCCGTCGCCCCCGGGGTGCGGGGCGGTGAAGTGGTGGGCGTCGGCGGTGGAGCCGTGGCCGGCCAGGTACGCGCGCGGCCGGACGCCGCGCGCCCGGGCGTGCGCGGCCCCCTCCAGTACCAGGACACCCGCGCCCTCGCCGAGCACGAAGCCGTCCCGGTCCGCGTCGAACGGGCGGGAGGCGCCGGCCGGGTCGTGGCACCGCCGGGAGAGCGCGCCGAGCCGGTCGAAGGCGGTGGCCACCATCGGTGCGCGGGGGCAGTCGGTGCCGCCGGCGAGAACGAGGTCGCAGGTACCGGCCCGGAGCAGGTCGCAGGCGACGGCGAGGGCGGTGGTACCGGAGGCGCAGGCGGTGCTGGTGACCAGGTTGGGCCCCCGGGCACCGAGGTCGAGGCCGACCTCACCGGCCGCCATGTTCGGGATGGAGCGGGGCAGCATCAGCGGGGAGACCAGGTCGGGCCGGCCGTCGGCCAGCCGGGCGTACTCGGTTTCGTAGGTCAGGGTGCTGTTGGCGCTGACGCCGAGGACGACGCCGACCCGCGCGGAGTCCCAGGCCGACGGGTCGAGTCCGGCGTCGGCGACGGCCTCGCGGGCGGCCAGGACCGCGAGTTGGGCGAAACGGTCGAGCCTGCGGACCAGTCGGCCGCCGAGCAGCTCGGCCGTTTCGAAGCCCTCGGCCGGGCAGGAGAAGTCGACGGCCAGGCCCGCGAGCCGGGGGTCGGTGCGGGCGGTGGACGTGCCGTCGAGCAGTCGGGCCCAGCTCGCCGCCGCGCCGAACCCGGCGGGGGTGACCAGGCCGATCCCGGTCACGGCGACCGCCCGGGAGGGTGTCACCCGGGTGCCGCGGTTGCTGCGATTGTGGGCGCCGTCGGTGCCGCGGTTGCTGCCGGTGCCGTGGGTGCTCAACTGACGGCGCTCGACGCGAGAGTGGTGCTCGCGGCGGGGACGGGGGCAGGGGCGGGAGCTGCGGCCCGGACGGCGTCCGCGTGGGCGGCCAGGTCGCCGAGGGTGGACTCGGGGCGGATGTCGCTGACGGTCGCGCCGATCCGCTCCTCGACCAGCAGGGACAGTTCGACCAGGGCGAGGCTGTCCAGCTCCAGCGAGGCGAGGGTGGCCCCGGGCTCGACCCGGTCGGCCGGAACGTCGAACTCGGTGACCAGGCAGTCGCGCAGGACGGTGAAGGTGTCGGACACGGGGGTTCCTCTCGGGAGGGGGAGACGGGAAGGAAGGGGTGACGGGTCCGGTGTTCAGTCCGGTCCGGGTGCCGCCGGGGCCGACCGGCCGGTGGCCGCCGAGGGTTCGCGGCCGGGCAGCCGGAACCAGGCGAGCAGTACGGCCAGCGCGGCGACCGCCCCGCCGACCAGGGCGGCGGCGCTCAGACCCGCGGTGAACGCGGCCCGGTCGCCGGGTGCGGCACCGTCCGCAACCGTGGCGAGCACGGAGCCGAGCACCGCCACACCGAGCGTCGAACCGACCTGCCGAGTGGCGTCGTTGAGGGCCGAACCGACCCCGGCCATGGCCAACGGCACGGCGCTCATCACGAGTTCGGTGGCCACCGGTGCGAGCAGGCCCGCACCGAGGCCGGCCGCCGCCTCGAAGAGCAGCACCGGGGCGTCCCCCGACTCGGCCTCCAGCAGGGCGAGTTGGACGAACCCGGCGGTGATCAGCAGCTGACCGGCGGCCACCGGCACCCGGGCCCCGGCCTGCCGGGCGGCCACCGGCCCCAGCACGGCGCCGACGGCCAGCCCCAGCGAGAGCGGCACCATCCGCAGCCCGGCCTGCCAGGCCGAGAGGCCGCGCACCTGCTGGAGGTGGAGGGTGAGCAGGAACATCGCGCCGAACATCGCGAAGGACATCAGTGCCAGGCTGACCGTGGCCGGCCAGACCGGCCCGCCGCGCAGCAACCGGAGCGGCACCATGGGCGCGGCGCAGCGGAGTTGGCGCCACAGGAAGAGGGCGATCAGCACGGTGGAGGCGGCGAACGCCACGAGCACCGCGGTGCTGGTCCAACCCCGGCCCGGCGCCTCGATGACGCCCCAGACGAGGGTGAGCAGGGCGGCGCAGGACAGCGGTGCACCGAGCCGGTCCAGCGGTCGGGCCTCGGGATCGCGGGACTCGGGGACGACCGGGGTGAGCGCCAGGATCACGGCCACCACGGGGACGTTCAGCCAGAACGCGGCCTGCCACCCGTGCCGTTCGACCAGCCAGCCGCCGACGACCGGGCCGAAGAGCGCGCCGACACCGGCCACCGCCGCCCAGACGCCGATCGCCCGCCGTCGATCCTCCGGCGCGTCCAGCACATGGACGACGGTGGAGAGCGTGGCCGGCATGAAGAACGCCGCGCCGAGGCCCATCGCGCAGCGGGCGGCGACAAGTCGGCCGGGGGTGTCACCGAGCGCGCCGGCCACCGAGGCGAGCGCGCAGAGCGCGAGTCCGGCGGCGAACGCGCGGCGGCGCCCGTACCGGTCGCCGAGGGCGCCGGCGGCGAGGACGCAGCCGCCGAGGGCGAGCGCGTAGCCGTCGACGATCCACTGGGTCTCGGCGAGGGTGGGGCCGAGCTCGGCGCGCAGGCCGGGGACCGCCACGTTGAGCACGGTGAAGTCGAGTCCGAGCAGGAAGAGCGCGGCGCAGACGACCCCCACCGCGGCCCACGCCCGCCGCCTGCCCACCGGGACGGGAGCGGCGGCGGCCTGGGTGGCGGGGACGGCGCTGGCGGTGGCGGGCGGGGCGGCGGGGCTTCCCGGCAAGGGCGCCGAATCGGTGGGAGCGGCGGAGGGACGCATCCGGACCGGCCCTCAGCCCGCCGACCGGAGCGGCTCGTCGCGCCGCCGGAACCCGATCCGGTAGAGCGTGGCCGCGCCGCGCAGGAAGGTGACCTCGCAGGCCCGCAGGTAACGGCGGTAGCGGCGGTAGCCGTCGGGGCCGACGAGCCGCTCGGCCTCCGCGCGGGCCCGCAGCAGCCGGGCGGACCAGGCGGCCAGGGTGCGGGCGTAGTCCTCGGCGGAGGCCCGGACGACGGTGACGGCGAAGTACGGGTCGCTCGCGAGGACGATCTCGCCCAGCCGGGGCAGCACCGCGCCGGGGAAGACCTCGGCCGCCACGAAGGCACCGACCGGGCCGTCGCCCCCGGCCACACCGTCGTAGGCGATGGTCTGCAGCGACATCCGGGCACCGGGCCGCAGCCAGCCGTGGCAGCGCTCGAAGTAGGCGCGGTAGGCGGCGAGTCGGGCGGCTGCGTCCATGTCTGCGGTGGCGAAGTGCTCGAAGGCGCCGACCGAGACGATGCCGTCGTACGGGCGCCCGGGCCGGTGGGCGTCCCAGCTCTCCAGCCGGACGTCGACGCCGGGCAGTCCGAGCGACCGGACGTGGGCGTGCTGGGCCCGGGACAGGGTGAGCCCGGTGGCCTCGGCGGCCCGGCCGGTGCGGACGGCCCGGTCGAGCAGACCGCCCCAGCCGCAGCCGACGTCGAGCAGGCGCAGCCCGGCCCCGGGGGCGGCGCCGGCCAGGTCGAGATGGAGGTCGAGCTTGGCCCGCTGGGCGCGGGGAAGCGCCGTGGTGTCGGGCTCGGCGGGGTCGATGCCGTCCCAGACGGCGGAGGAGTAGCTGAGCGTTTCGTCGAGCCACAGGGCGTAGAAGTCGTTGCCGAAGTCGTAGTGGAACTCGATGTCGGCGGCGCTGGTGCCGATGCTTTCGGTGCCGATGGTCGTGGTGCCGTCGGTATCGGCGCCACCGTCGATGGTGGTGGTCATGCCTCTCCTGTCCGGGGGCGGGGAATGCGGGTCAGTCGCGGGCGGCGCGGGCGTCGAGCGCCCGCGCCCGGCGTTCGACGAACCGGGCCGCGCGGGAGTCCAGCCGGGCGAGGTGCTCGGCGAGCCCGTCGCGGGCCCGCTCGCCGTCCGGGCCGAGCCCGGTCAGTTCGAAGACCCGCAGGGAGCGGAGCAGCGGGGCGAGCACCTCGTCGTGGTGGACCCGCGGGTCGTAGACGCCGGCGACGGCGATCTCGGCGGCCAGGGCGGCGAAGCCGGGCATGCCCTGACCGGGCATGGCGAACGCGCGGACCGTGGCGTCGAGCCGGACGAGCACCTCGTCGGGGTCCAGTTCCAGCGCGGCGCGCAGCAGTTCGCGGTAGAAGACCATGTGCAGGTTCTCGTCCTGGGCGACCCGGGCGAGCAGCCGGTCGCAGACCGGGTCGCCGCTGAGCCGGCCGGTGTTGCGGTGGCTGACCCGGGTGGCCAGCTCCTGCACGGCGGCGTAGGCGACCAGGCCGAGCACGCCGTCCGGCCGGGGGAGGGTGCCGGTGGCGATCTGGGCCGCCCGGGCGCGCTCCAGGGCCACCGGGTCGACGGCGCGGGTGGCGTGCAGATAGGCGCGGATGGCGGCGGCGTGCCGGTCCTCCTCCGCCGTCCAGTGGTGCAGCCAGGCACCCCAGGCGCCGTCGCGGGAGGTCTGCGCGCCGATGGTCCAGTGGTAGCCGGGGAGGTTGTCCTCGGTGAGCAGGTTGACCACCAGGGCGGAGCGGATCGCGGGGGCGAGCCCGGACTGCTCCGGCCGCCAGGGCTCGCCGCCGAGCGGTCCGTCGAAGTCCCGGCCGAGGCTCCACGGCACGTACTGGTGCGGAAACCACTCGCGTGCCGCATTGATATGACGGTTCATCAATTCGGCGGCGATGGGCTCCAGTTCCGAGAGCCAGTGGACGGCCCGGGCCGCGATGATCTTCACGGGTGTCGATCGTGGTGCAGGCGCACTGAGGCGCGCAAACCGGGCTCACCCGGTCGAGTGAGCCCCCTGCTCCAGGTTCACGCCGGAGGCCGAGCGCGCGAGCGGACCGGAGGCCGAGCGCGGGTGCGGGTGCGGACCGGAGGCGGAACGCACGTGCGGACCAGCACCTCAGGCCGGCGGCAGTCCGGCGGCCACGGCGAGCACCCCGGCCACGCCGGCGGCCAGCAGGGCGAGCACCACGCCCCGCCGGGCGAGCACCAGCCAGAGCAGGGCCCCGGCCAGCACGCCCCACTGCCAGCCGTACCCCAGCGAGGCGGCCAGCGGCAGCGCCGAGCCGGCGATGGCGCCGGTCACGGCCGGTCCGGCGCCGGTGAGGAAGTCCCGCACCCGCCGGTCGGCCCGGAGCCGGTCGAAGTGCCGGCCGCCGAGGAGCACGAAGAGGAAGGACGGCGCGAAGGCGACCACCGCCGCGAGCAGGCCGCCGCCGAGCCCGGCGGCCGCGTAGCCGACCGCCGCGACGGTGTGCACCACCGGCCCCGGGGTGACCTGGCCGAGGGCGACGGCGTTGAGGAACTGTCCGTCGGTCATCCAGTGGTAGCGGTTGACCGCGTCGTCCCGCATCAGCGGGATGATCACGAACCCTCCCCCGTAGGAGAGCGCGCCCACCTTGAACGCCACCCAGGCCACCGCCCCGAGCACACCGAGGCCGCCGACACTCCAGAGACCGCCGGAGCCGAGCGGCCCGGTGGCGAGCGGCAGCACGGCCCGCCCGCCCGATCCACCCTCCCCCCGGCCCCGGACGGCGATCTCCGCCAGTCCGGCGGCGATCAGCACCAGCACCAGCCAGGGCCCGGTCAGCACCGCCGCCACCGCCCCGGCCAGCGCGTACCCGGCCCAGCGGGCGCGGGCGGCCCGGCCCTTGCCCATCCGGCCGAGGCTGGCCGGGACGAGCGAGGTGGCCGCCTGCACCGCGACCGCCGGCACGGCCGCCCCGGCGCCGGCCGCCGCGCCGAGCACCCACAGCGGCGGGTCGCCGGCCAGGAACAGCGCGGCGAGCGCGAGGATCAGCACCAGCCCGGGCCCGATGAAGCAGACCCCGCCGACCAGCGCGCCGGGCGCACCGCGCAGCCGCCACGCGGTCAGGACGGCAAGCTGGGTGGAGGCCGGGCCGGGCAGCAGATTGGTGGCCGCGATGCCGTCCTCGAACTCCTCGGGGGTCAGCCACTGCCGCCGCTCCACGCAGAGCCGGCGCAGCAGCAGGATGTGCGCGGGCGGCCCCCCGAAGCCGGTGATCCCGATCCGGCCCCACTCGCGGGCGATCGTGCCGAGGCCGACCACCCGTTCGGCCCCTGCGGTGCGTCCGTCCGGTCCCATGCGCTTCTCCCCTGGTCAACAGCGGCGCGACGATACCCCACGAGGGTTACGACGCGGCAATGACAACGGTCTCCAATGCAGCCTTTGGATCTTCGTTCGATGTGCGGTTCACTTCGAGTGCGGGGCGGTCAGCGACATCGCCCCTTACCCCCACGCGTTCATGGGCTCCAGGAGAGGACTTCGATGGCCGGCCACGAGCACTCCCAGCATGATCATGAGCATGACCACAAGCACGGCGGCCGGGGCGGCCACGGTGGCCACTCGCACGGCGTGGCCGCCGATGCCGACCGCCGGTGGCTGCTGAGCGCGCTCGCGCTGATCGTGGTGTTCATGGCCGGCGAGGTGGTGGTCGGCTTCGCCGCCCAGTCGCTGGCGCTGATCTCGGACGCCGCGCACATGCTCACCGACGCCGCCTCGATCGTGCTGGCGCTGATCGCCATGCGGCTCTCCGCCCGCCCCGCGCGCGGCGGCTACACCTACGGGCTCAAGCGCGCCGAGATCCTCTCCGCGCAGGCCAACGGCGTCACCCTGCTGATCCTGTCGGCGTGGCTCGGCTACGAGGCGATCAGCCGGCTGCTCTCACCGCCGGAGGTGACCGGTTCACTGGTCCTGATCACCGCGCTGGTCGGGATCGTGGTGAACGTGGCCGCCACCTGGTGCATGTCCAAGGCCAACCGCAGCTCGCTGAACGTCGAGGGCGCCTTCCAGCACGTCCTCACCGACCTGTACGCGTTCATCGCGACCGCCGTGGCCGGTCTGATCATGGTGACCACCGGCTTCGCCCGGGCCGACTCGATCGCCTCGCTGATCGTGGTCGCGCTGATGCTGAAGGCGGGCATCGGCCTGGTCCGCGACTCCGGACGGATCTTCCTGGAGGCCGCGCCCGCGGGGATCGACCCGGACGCGGTGGCCGACCGGCTGGTGGACCAGCCGCTGGTCGAGGAGATCCACGATCTGCACATCTGGGAGATCACCTCCGGGCAGCCGGCGCTCTCCGCGCACATCCTGGTCACCCCGGGCGGCGACTGCCACGCCGTGCGGCGCGAACTCCAGGGCCGGCTGGCGGGCGAGTACGGGATCACCCACAGCACCCTCCAGGTCGACCACGTCGGCGAGGACGAGGCCGGCGCGCTGCTGCAGATCACCACCCCGGGCGACCTCTCCCCCGAACACTGCGCCGACGCCCACGGCCCGGTCCACCGCGCCGGCCCGCACAAGCACTAGCGGGGCGTCCCTGTCCGTCCGGTACGGCATGATCGGAGGCGTGACCGCACCCCGTCTGATGCTGCTCGACTCCGCCAGCCTGTACTTCCGGGCCTACTTCGGCGTACCGGACACCCTGCGCTCGCCGCAGGGTGAGCCGGTCAACGCCGTCCGGGGCCTGCTGGACTTCATCGCCCGACTGGTCCACGACCACCGGCCCGACCAGCTGGTCGCCTGCATGGACGCCGCCTGGCGGCCGCAGTGGCGGGTGGACCTCATCCCCTCCTACAAGACCCACCGGGTCGCCGAGGCCGCCGAGGACGGCGCGGAGGAGGTGCCGGACACCCTCGCCCCGCAGGTCCCGGTGATCGAGCAGGTGCTGGACGCGCTCGGCATCGCCCGGATCGGCTCCGCCGACTACGAGGCGGACGACGTGATCGGCACCCTGACCGCGCGCGCCACCGGGCCGGTGCAGATCGTCACCGGCGACCGCGACCTGTTCCAACTGGTCGACGACGCCCGCGGGATCACCGTGCTCTACCCCGTCAAGGGCATGGGCAACCTCCAGGTCACCGACGACGCGCTGCTCCGGGAGAAGTACGGCGTGGGCGGCGCCCAGTACGCCGACCTGGCCGCCCTGCGCGGCGACCCGAGCGACGGCCTGCCCGGCGTCAAGGGCATCGGCGAGAAGACGGCGGCCCAGCTGATCCACGAGTACGGCGACCTCGCCGGCATCCGCGCCGCCGCCCAGGACATCGGCTCCGCGCTCACCCCGGCCCGGCGCCGCAACATCGTGGAGGCCGCGCCCTACCTGGACGTGGCACCGACCGTGGTCCGGGTCGCCACCGACGCCCCGCTGCCCCCGTTCGACCCGGCCCTCCCCCGCGAGCCCCTCGACCCGATGACCCTGGAGCACCTCGCCACCCGCTGGGGCCTCGGCACCTCCCTGGACCGCGTCCTGGAGACCCTCGCCGCCCGCTGATCCCCACCCCAGCCTCCGGGCCCGTCGCACCGCGCGACGGGCCCTTTGCTTTGCCACCCCATGAACTCTTGACTGCAATCTACTTTGCATTGCAAAGTATGGCCACTGACACGACGTCACCAGGGGTGGACCATGGACACACTGCACCGCGACGACCCGGCCGATCTGCTCGCCGCGACGGAAGGGCTGAGCACCCGGGCCCGCCGCCGACTGAGCGGCGCGGGCGTCCCGCTGCTCGGCTTCGGACTGCTGGCCCTGGCGGCCGTCCCGATCGCCAGCCAGGCCTACAACTTCGGCGCCAACGGGCGGAGCATCGGCTCCTACCCGGCCTTCGCCTACGCCGAGCTGACCGGGCTCTGCGTGCCCCACACGCCCGACGGCCCCTGCCTGGAGGGCGAGTTCGACGGCGCCGTACTCCGCTTCCTCGGCTGGGGCGTGTGGTTCGCCGCCCTTCCGCTCGCCTGGCTCCTCCTCGCCCGCTGGTACCGACGGCGCGGCGAGGCCCGCGGCATCCTCCCCCACCGCAACGGCTGGCTCGGCGCCGCGACCGGCGTCGGTGTCCTGGTCACCGCCGTCCTGCTCGCCCTGCTGTTCTCCCACCGGGCGCCGTTCACGCTGTCCCTGCTCGGCAACTCCTACACCTCGCCCTGGTACGTGGTCGGCATCGGCCTGCTCGTGCTCGGCCTGACCGAGCGCAGCCCGCTGGTGGCGGGCGCCGGCCTGCTCCACACCGCGCTGCTCACCGGCTACCTCTCGGCCTCGTGGGGCAGCGGCTGGCTGCCCTGGCTCGACCGCTCCGGCACCGACTGGATCGACGGCCCCCAGCCGAAGGCCCTGCTGCTGGCGGCGGTCCTGCTGGCCGCGGGCCTGGTCCAGTGGACCGCGGCACGCCGGACGCCGGCCCCGTCCCTTACGGTCTCCTCATGAACGTCGCGGACGACCCCGAGGAGCAGCACCCGACCCTGGCCCTGGACGACACCGTCCACCAGCGGGTCCGGCTGGGCATCCTGGCGATCGCCCGCGAGGCCGAGAGCGTCGACTTCGCCTTCCTCAAACAGGAACTCGGCCTCACCGACGGCAATCTCTCCCGGCACCTGAAGGTCCTGGAGGACTCCGGGCTGGTCGCCGTGAACAAGGGCTACGCCGGCCGCCGCCCCCGCACCTGGGTCACCCTCACCACCGCCGGGGCCGAGGCCCTCGACCGCGAACTGCGCGCCCTGCGCGAACTGGTCCGCCGCCTCGACGCCGCCGCTCCGCCACCGGCCTGAGCCCGGGCCCGGCAGCGCGCGTGCGCACCGGTCTGAAATGATCATGGCGGATCGGCGGGCGACCTGCCGGTCCGTCATTTTCCGGAACCGGGGGGGCACACAGATGATCGACACCTTCGAACAGGCGGCCCGGGAGGCCGGGTTCACGCTCGACGACGCGCAGCGGACCGCCGCCGCCCGGCTCGCCCGGCTCGGCGCCGAGGTCACCGGACGCCGGCGCTTCTTCGCCGGGCCGCCGCCGCGCGGCCTCTACGTCTGGGGGCCGGTCGGGCGCGGCAAGAGCTGGCTGACCGAGGTGTTCTACGAGGCCCTGCCCCTCCCCCGCAAGCACCGCGTGCACTTCCACGAGTTCTTCCGGGAGTTCCACACGGTGTACGCGCACCACCGCCGGGAGCGCAACGCCTGCGACCTCGCCGTGGCGGAACTGCTCGGCGACTGCCGACTGCTGTTCTTCGACGAGTTCCACGTGCACGACCCGGGCGACGCGATGATGATGGGCCGGGTCCTCGCCTCGCTCTTCGAGCGGCGGATCACCCTGGTGGCCACGTCGAACTACCCGCCGGCCGGCCTGCTGCCGAACCCGGTCCACCACCACATGTTCGAGCCGACGATCGCCCTGCTCGAAGCCTCACTGGACGTCGTCGAGGTCGCCGGCCCCCGGGACTACCGCACCGACCGCCCCGCCGACGGCGCCCGCTCACGCTTCGGGACCGGCCGCTTCCTCTGGCCCGCCGACCCCGGGCAACTGCGCGCGGTCGGCCTCGAACCGCCGACGGACGTCGAGCGCCGGCAGCTCGACATCGGCGGCCGCACCGTCACCGCCCGGGCCGTGCGCGACGGGCTGGTCTGGTTCGACTTCCACGAGCTGTGCGGGGAACGCACCTCCACCATCGACTTCCTGACCCTCGCCGACCGCTACGACACCTGGGTCCTCGCCGGTCTGCCGCGCCTGTCCACGAGCGACCGCGACACCGCCCAGCGTTTCGCCAACCTCGTCGACGTCCTCCACGACCGCGACACCCGGCTCCACCTCCTCGCCGAGGCTCCGCTGACCGACTGCCTCCAGGGCGACGCCCTCCCCGTCGACATCAACCGCACCCTCAGCCGCCTCCGCCTCCTCGACGCCGCCTGACCGCACGCCACCCGCCGGGGGACAGCCCTGATCCGTGGCCGGTCGGCTGCTGGGAAGTCGGCCCAGCCGACTTCCTGCTCCGCCATGGGCTCGCCTCCAGGGCGAGGACGGAAGCACGATGCCCGGGCTTCGAGGCGTCTCGAAGCCCGGGCATCCCTGGAGCGTTGGCTAGCCCACCGAGGAGTAGGCGATGATGCCGCGGCGGAGGCCGTCGACGGCCTTGCGGGCCGTGCGGCGCAGTTCGGCGTCCTCGCCGGCGGCGTCCTGGATCTGGCCCAGCACGTCGATCAGCTGCTTCGTCCAGCGGACGAAGTCGCCGGCCGGCATGTCGGCGTCGCGCAGGACGGAGTCCAGCGAGTGGCCGAGCGCCCAGCGGTAGGCGGCCCAGGCGAAGCCGAGGTCGGGCTCGCGCTGGCCGACGCCCTCGGCGGTGTTGATCCGGTGCTGCTCCTCCAGCGCGTCCAGGTGGCCCCAGATGCGGACCATCTCGCCGAGCGCCGTCTTCGCCGCGCCCTCCGGGACCCGGGGGGCGGTGGCGTCGTCCGACTGGCGGGACTCGTAGACCAGCGCCGAGGCGCAGGCCGCGAGTTCGGCGGCGGCGAGGTCGCGCCACACGCCCTCGCGGATGCACTCGGAGGCGAGCAGGTCGAGTTCGCCGTAGAGCCGGCCGAGCCGCTTGCCGTCCTCGGTGACGGTGTCGCCGCTGAGGTAACCGAGGTCGGTGAGCAGCCCGCAGACCCGGTCGAAGGTGCGCGCGATGGTGTGGGTGCGGGAGCGCATCCGGCGCTCCAGCAGCTCGGTGTCGCGGTGCAGCCGGTGGTAGCGCTCGGACCAGCGGGCGTGGTCCTCGCGCTCGTCGCAGCCGTGGCAGGGGTGCTGGCGCAGGACGGCGCGCAGCCGGGTGATCTCCGCGTCGTCGGCGGCGGCCGCCCGGCCGCGCCGGAACCGCTCGGGCTCCAGGTGGCCGGCCTTGGTGCGCAGCGCCGAGGCGAGGTCGCGCCGGGACTGCGGGCTGCGCGGGTTGAAGGACTTGGGGATGCGCAGCCGGTCGACCGCGGTGACCGGGTGCGGGAAGTCGATCATCGCGAGCCGCTTGACCTGCCGCTCGGCGGTGAGCACCACCGGGCGCGGCCCGTCCTGGTAGTCGGGGTGGCGCGGACCGCCGCGCGGCGAGCGGCGGTCCGGCGGCAGGCCCGGGTCGAGGACCAGGGCGAGGCCGGCGAACTTCCCGGTGGGGACGTGGATGACGTCGCCGGGCTTGAGCTGCTCGATGGACTCGACGGCGGCGGCGCGGCGCTGGCTGCTGCCCTCGCGGGCGAGCTCGTTCTCGCGGTCCTTGAGCTGCCGGCGCAGCTCCATGTACTCGTCGAAGTCGCCGAGGTGGCAGGTCATGGACTCGCGGTAGCCCTCCAGCCCCTCCTCGTTGCGCTGGACCTGGCGGGCGATGCCGACCACCGAGCGGTCGGCCTGGAACTGCGCGAAGGACGTCTCCAGCAGTTCCCGCGAACGGTGCCGGCCGAACTGGGAGACCAGGTTGACGGCCATGTTGTAGGACGGCCGGAACGAGGACTTGAGCGGGTAGGTGCGGGTGCCGGCGAGGCCGGCCAGCGCCTCCGGGTCGAGGCCGCGCTGCCAGAGCACCACGGCGTGGCCCTCGATGTCGATGCCGCGCCGCCCGGCCCGGCCGGTGAGCTGGGTGTACTCGCCGGGGGTGATGTCGGCGTGGGTCTCGCCGTTCCACTTGACGAGCTTCTCCATGACCACCGAGCGGGCGGGCATGTTGATGCCCAGGGCCAGGGTCTCGGTCGCGAAGACGGCCTTGACCAGGCCCTTCACGAACAGCTCCTCGACCACTTCCTTGAACCGGGGCAGCATGCCGGCGTGGTGGGCGGCGATGCCGCGCTCCAGCCCGTCCAGCCACTCGAAGTAGCCGAGGACGTGGAGGTCCTCGTCGGGGATGTCGGCGCAGCGCTCCTCGACGAGGGCGCGGACCAGGGCGCGGTCGCCGTCCTTGTTCAGCCGCAGGCCGGAGGAGAGGCACTGCTGGACGGCGGCCTCGCAGCCGGCCCGGCTGAAGATGAAGGTGATCGCGGGCAGCAGGCCCTCGGCGTCGAGGCGGTCGATGACGTCGACCCGGCCCGGGGTCCAGACCTTGCCGGGGCGGCCGTTGGGCATGGAGCGGCCCCGGCCCCGGCCGAACCGGTCGCGCGGGTTGCGGTCGAGCTCGCTGCGGGCGAGGCGGACCAGCTCGGGGTTGACGGCCTTGCCGGGGTTGCGCGGGCTGCTCTTCGGCCGGCCGTCGCGGTCGGGGCTGGCGAACAGGTCGTACATCCGGTTGCCGGCCATCACGTGCTGCCACAGCGGGACCGGCCGGTGCTCGGAGACGATCACCCGGGTGCCGCCGCGAACGGTGTCCAGCCAGTCGCCGAACTCCTCGGCGTTGGACACGGTCGCGGAGAGCGAGACCAGGGTGACGGACTCGGGGAGGTGGATGATGACCTCCTCCCAGACCGCGCCGCGGAACCGGTCGGCGAGGTAGTGGACCTCGTCCATGACCACGTAGCCGAGGCCGTCGAGGGTGCTGGAGCCCGCGTAGAGCATGTTGCGGAGCACCTCGGTGGTCATCACCACCACCGGGGCGTCGCCGTTGACGCTGTTGTCGCCGGTGAGCAGGCCGACCTTGGCGGCGCCGTAGCGCTTGACGAGGTCGCCGTACTTCTGGTTCGACAGCGCCTTGATCGGCGTGGTGTAGAAGCACTTCCGCCCGCCCCGCAGGGCGAGGTGGACGGCGAATTCGCCGACGATGGTCTTGCCGGATCCGGTGGGAGCGGCGACCAGGACGCCCTCGCCCGCCTCCAGGGCGCGGCAGGCCTCCAGCTGGAAGTCGTCCAGCGGGAAGTCGTACAGCTCCTGGAAGCCGTGCAGGGCGGTGGCCTGCTCCTTGGCCCGGCGGCGGGAGGCCGCGAAGGCCTCGGCGGGGCTCAGCTCCCGGTCGTCGGAGGGCTCGGGCTCAGGGGTGTTCATCGCCGTCCGGGGGTCGTTGGTGTGATCTCGCATCTCAGCGAGAGGTTACCCGCCGGGACCGACATCGATAGCACCGTTTTTCCCGGGCAATGCATCGGTTCTCTCTCACATCCATAGTTGCAAATGTCTTCAAGCAGTCACCCGGCGACCATCTTCGAACGACTCCGGTCATCCGCGTTGCCGCGCCCGGAGTCCTCCCTACATTCGGTGCCACATCCCGGTGGCACCCACCGGGCCCGCGGGAGGAGCGCACGATGGCGAATCTGGAGACCTCGCTCAAGGAGGCCATGGCGATCGAGGGCGCGATCGGGGTGGCCCTGGTCGACTACGGCAGCGGCATGGCGCTCGGGAGCCTCGGCGACAGCACCGAGATCGACCTCCACGTCGCCGCCGCCGGGAACACCGACGTGGTGCGGGCCAAGATGCGGGCGATGGAGATGCTCAACCTCCACGACAACGAGATCGAGGACATCCTGGTCAGCCTCACCAGCCAGTACCACCTGCTGCGGCCGCTGACCACGCAGAGCGGGCGTGGGCTGTTCCTGTTCCTGGCGCTCAACCGCTCCCGCGCCAACCTCGCGATGGCCCGCCACCAGCTGAAGCGGATCGAGGTCTCGCTGGAGATCTGACGGCCCCGGTCCCGCCCGACCCGACGACCGCGCCGGGGCCGGGAGGGACGCGCCGGGGGCGCACCGGGGAAACACCAGGGGGACGCACGAGGGGACGCACCAGGGAGGGAGCGCCGTGGCGGTCGCGCTGTACCAGGCCAAGGCCGAGTTCTTCCGGATGCTCGGCCACCCCGTCCGGATCCGGGTCCTGGAGCTGCTGCAGGCCGGACCGACGCCCGTCCGCGACCTGCTGGCGGAGCTGGAGATCGAACCGTCCAGCCTCTCCCAGCAGCTCGCGGTACTGCGCCGGTCCGGCATCGTCACCGCCACCCGGGAGGGCAGCACGGTGGTGTACGCGCTGGCCGGCGGGGACGTCGCCGACCTGCTCCGGGCGGCGCGGCGGATCCTCACCGGGCTCATCTCGGAGCAGCACGCGCTGCTCGCCGAGCTGCGCGCCGCCTCGGACGGCCCCGGGGAGGACGGCCGCCGGGAGGACGGCATCCCCGGCGACGAGCGCCCCCGGGACGGCTAGCTACCGCAGCAGCTGCGCCAGCCCGTCCGCCAGCACCCCGTACTCCGGCGCCCGGTTGTACAGCTGCCCGCACAGCCGCAGCACCCCGCCGCCCTCCCACGGCCGCGCCACCGTCCGCACGGCGTACCGCCGCCACATCTGCGCCATCAGCTCCTGCGCCTGCGGGAGCGTCTCGGCGACGCCGGGCGGCAGCCGCAGCGCGCGCATCGACAGCCCGGCCGAGGACGGCAGCGGGGCCAGTCCGACCCGCTCGGCGACCACCGCGGCGCCGTAGCCGACGAGCCGCTCGTTGTGGTCGCGCACCGACCCGGGCCCCAGCCCGTCCAGCAGGTCGATCCCGGCCGGGGCGGCCAGCCAGGGCGTGTAGTCCAGCGTGCCGCGCCATTCGACGGCGGCCGGATAGCCCTGGTGGTCCTCCCAGGAGAGGATCAGCGGCCGGATCTTCCCGGTCCACTCCGGGCGGACCACCAGCACGCCGGTGGCGCGCGGGGCGAACGCCCACTTGTGCAGGTTGCCGAACCAGAAGTCGGCCTCCTCCGGGACCGGGCCGGCCAGCATGCCCGGCTCGTGCGCGGCGTCCACCACGGTGGTCACCCCGCGCCGGCGCAGTTCCCGGAGCAGGTCGGTGGTGGCGATCCGGCGGGCGGTGGGCGAGGTGATGCCGTCCAGGACGGCGAGCGCGGTGCGGTCGGTGACCTCGGCCAGCACGGCCTCCCGGACCGCGTCCCCGTCCGGCAGGTCCAGCGGCAGCCGGACGGTGCGCAGCTCGGCGCCCAGCTCCTCGGCACGCCGCCGGACGGCCTCGGTGACCGTGCCGTAGCCGTGGTCGGTGACCAGGACCTGGTCCCCGGCCGCGAGCGGGACGTTGGCCAGGGCGACGGCGATCGCGTCGGTCACGTTGGGGACGAGCGCGAGCAGCTCCGGCCGGGTGCCGAGGGCGTCGGCGAGCCGGCCCCTGGCCGCCGCCACCCGCCCGGGCAGGTCGGCGAAGAAGCCGTCCGGGTCGGCCTCCTGCTCCTCGTACAGCCGCCGCTGGAGCTGCTGGACCGGGACCGGGACGGCGCCGAAGGACCCGTGGTTGAGGTGGATCACCGCCGGGTCCAGCGAGAACAGCCGTTCGGTCCCGGCCAGCGGCTCGGGGGCTTCGACGGTCGGCGCGGTCTCGGTCACTGCGTTCCTCCTGGGGTGGTGTCGGGGCCGGTGCCCGGGGGTAGGCACCCGGCGTTCTGTTACCCAGATCACGTGATGTGTGACATTTCACATGTCGTCCTACTGGTGGCGAGCCCGTTCCACGGCGACCATCGGGCGGTGACCATCACCGACTCCTACCTCTCCCTCAGCGCCCGGACCGGCCGCTTCAGCTTCGGTGCCCCGCGAGCGATCTCGCTCAACGAGGACGGTACCCGCCTGCTGCTGCTCCGCTCCAGCGGTCCCGAGGACCGGTTCGACCGGCTCCACCTCCTCGACCTCGCCACCGGTGCCGAGCGAGAGGTCGCCGATCCGACCGCGCTGGCCCCCGGCCGCACCGGCTCCACCGCCGACCTGCCCGACGTCGAGCGCCGGCTGCGCGAGCGGTCCCGGCTCACCGCCGCCGGCATCGGCACCTTCGGCGCCACCCCCGACCTCGCCGTCGCCGTCTTCGCCCTCGACGGCCGGCTCTTCCGCACCGAGACCGAGACCGGCCGCACCACCGAACTCGCCGCCGCCGGCCCCGTCTTCGACCCCCGCCCGGACGTGACCGGCGAGCGCATCGCCTACGTCGCCGACGACGCCCTGTACGTCACCGCCCCGGCCGGCGGGGCCGACCGGCGCCTCAGCCCGGACGACGGCGCCCGCTGGGGCGTCGCCGAGTTCGCCGCCGCCGAGGAGCTGGGCCGCCACCGCGGCCACTGGTGGCGCCCCGACGGCGGCGCCGTGCTCGCCGCCCGGGTGGACGAGTCCGCCGTCCCGCCGCGGCACTTCGCCGACCCGGCGCACCCGGAGCAGGCTCCCGAGCAGTTCGCCTACCCGCAGGCCGGCGGCCCCAACGCGGACGTCCGGCTCTGGGTGCTCGGCCTGGACGACACCCGGGTCGAACTCCACTGGGACACCGAGGCCTTCCCCTACCTGTGCGCCGCCCAGTGGGCCGGGGCGGAGGAGCTGCTGCTCACCGTCGCCGACCGGCTGCAGCAGAACGTGCTGCTGCTGAGCGCCGACCCGGCCACCGGCAGCACCACCGAACTCTCCCGCACCACCGACGAGTTCTGGGTGGACGACCTGCCCGGCACGCCGGACCGGCTGGCCGACGGCCGGCTGCTCACCGTCCTGGACACGCCCGAGGCCCGCGGCCTGGCCGTGGACGGCAAGCCGCTGGACACCACCGGCCTGCAGATCCGCCGGGTCGTCGGCCGGGCCGGCGACCGGCTGCTCTGCGAGACCGGCGAGGGCGACCCGTTCGACCAGCACGTCCACCTGGTCGACCCGGACGGCGGCGCGCCCGAGCGGCTCTCCGAGGGCCCCGGCGTGCACAGCGCCCAGGCCGCCGGCGACACCCTGCTGCTCACCTCGGCCGGACCGGACGGTGTGCGCCGCGAGGCCCGCACCCCGCACGGCACCGTCACCCTGACCGACCTCTCCGCCCCGCTGCCGTACCGGGTCGAGCCGCTGCTCGCCCGGGTCACCGAGCGCGGCCTGCCGAGCGCCGTGGTCTACCCGCGCGGGCACGTCCCGGGCCGGAAGCTGCCCGTGCTGCTCGACGTCTACGGCGGCCCCGGCTACCAGGCCGTGGCCAACGAGCCGCGCCGCTGGCAGCTCAAGCAGTGGTGGGCCGACCAGGGCTTCGCGGTGGTCACCGTCGACAACGGCGGCACCCCGTTCGTCTCCCCCGCCTTCGTGCGCACCATCTTCCGCCGCTTCTCCCAGGTGGCGCTGGACGACCAGGCCGACGCGCTGCGGGCGCTCGGCGAGACGCACCCCGACCTCGACCTGGACCGGGTCGGCGTGCGCGGCTGGTCGTACGGCGGCTACCTCGGGGCACTGGCCGTGCTGCGCCGCCCGGACGTCTTCCACGCGGCCTGCGCCGGCGCCCCGCCCACCGACTTCCGGCTGTACGACACCGCGTACACCGAGCGGTACCTGGGACTGCCCCAGGAGAACCCGGACGGCTACGCGGCCGACTGCCTGGTGGACGACGCGGCCTCGCTCGACCGGCCGCTGCTGCTCATCCACGGTCTGGCGGACGACAATGTGCACCCCTCGCACACCCTGCTGCTCTCGCAGGCGCTCACCGGGGCGGGCCGGCCGCACAGCCTGCTGGCCCTGCCGGGAATCACCCACATGACCCCGGGCGGCGTCAACGAGCAGCTGACCCAGGCCGAACTCGCCTTCCTGCGGACCGCGTTGAAGCTCTGATCCACCGTGGTACCCGCCACCCGGGCGGAGCCCGCCGCTCCAGGGCCGCCCGGGTGGCGGCTGCCGTACCCGCCTCCGGGCCGCCCGCCGCAGCACGCGGGCGGCCCGGCCGCGTTCCCCGGCCGGAGGCCGCTCACACCTCCCGCCGTCAGATCTCTTCCGTGTGACCCATGACATGTGAAATATTACCTGCGCTCGCCCGACCACCCATCGTCCGGAAAGGACAGGTCAGTTGCGCAGACTGTCCGCGGCGTTCTCGGCCGCGCTCACCACGAGCGCGATAGCGGTCTCCCTGCTCGGTACCCCCGCCCAGGCCGCTCCCCCCACGCCCGCATCCACCATCTCCGCCGAGTCCGGCGACAGCGCCGAGGCCGGCGGCCTCGAGGCCCCGCCGGCGCCGCTCGCGCCCCAGGAGCGCGAGCGCCAGTCGCTGCGCACCAAGGCACTGGAACAGCTCAACAAGGGCGCCGTGGCCAAGACCACGGACCGCCGGGCCCCCGCCAAGGTGCGGGTCGGCAATGACTACGTCCAGCTCGCGCAGCAGCGCAAGGACAAGGTCTTCGTGATCCTCGCCCAGTTCGGCGACCAGGTGGACAACACCACGCTGTACAACGGCCAGCCGCGCTACGGGGGCACCCCCGGCCCGGCGCACAACGCCATCCCGAAGCCCGGCAAGAGCGACAACCACACGCTCTGGAACCAGGACTTCGACCGGCAGTACTACCAGAAGATGTTCTTCGACGACTCGCCCGGCGCGGTCTCGATGCGCAACTTCTACCGCACCCAGTCCTCCGGCCGGTACGACATCGAGGGCACCGTCAGCAACTGGGTCACCGTGCCGTGGAACGAGGCCCGTTACGGCTCCAACAAGGGCCCGCAGGGCTCCGGCGCCTGGACCCAGGGCCAGGAGTTCATCCGGGACGCCGTCAAGGCCTGGTACGACGGCGAGATCGCCAAGGGCCGCACCGCCGCGGACGTCAAGGCCGAGCTGGCCCAGTACGACGTCTACGACCGCTACGACCACGACAAGGACGGCGAGTTCAGCCAGCCCGACGGCTACCTGGACAACGTCATCGTCGTCCACGCGGGCGCCGACGAGACCTGGGGCGGCGGCGCACAGGGCGCCGACGCGCTGTGGGCGCACCGCAGCTGGACCTTCCCGGACCCGACCGGCCAGGTCGGCCCGGTCGGCAACAAGATCGGCGGCGCGCCGGTCGGCGACACCGGCCTGTACGTCTACGACTACGTCCAGGCGGGCGAGAACAGCGGCGTCGGCCTGTTCTCCCACGAGTTCGGCCACAACCTCGGCCTGCCCGACCTGTACAGCACCAGCGGCGGCGACAACAGCGTCAACTTCTGGTCGCTGATGTCCTCCGCCTCGTACCTGGGCAAGGGCAAGAACACCACCGGCGCCTACCCCGGCGACCTCGACGCCTGGAGCAAGCTGCAGTTCGGCTGGCTCAACTACGACGAGGCGCAGGCCGCCACCCGGTCCAGCCACGCGCTCGGCGTCAGCGGCTACAACACCGACCAGGCGCAGGCCGTCCTGGTCCACCTGCCGGACGGCACCACCAGCACCGACCTCGCCGACCCGCGCGAGGGCGCCAAGCAGTGGTGGAGCGACACCGGCGACAACCTGGACAACGCGCTGGCCCGCGACGTCGACCTCGGCGGGGCCACCGGCCCGGCCGCCCTCGACGCGGCGGTCTGGTACGACATCGAGCAGGACTACGACTTCCTGACCGCCGAGGCCTCCACCGACGGCGGCAAGACCTGGACCGCCCTGCCCGGCACCGTCGACGGCACCCCGATCGGCAACACCAGCGCCAACGTCCCGGGCCTGAGCGGCACCTCCGGCGCGTACCGGCAGCTGCACATCCCGCTGGACGCCTACGCCGGCCAGAAGGTCCGGCTGCGGCTGCACGTCACCTCCGACGGCAACACCCACGGCAAGGGCGTCCTGGTCGACGCGGTGAAGATCACCGCCGGCACCACCACGCTGTTCACCGACGGCGCCGAGAACGGCACCAACGGCTGGACCGCCACCGGTTTCACCGTCATCACCGGTCGCACCGCGGTCAAGCAGCACCCGCGCGCCTACCTGGTGGAGAACCGGCGCTACGCCGGCTACGGCGAGTTCCTGAAGACCGGCCCGTACAACTTCGGCTACACCGGGGTCGAGGGCAAGAAGGACATCGTCGACAACTACCCGTACCAGGAGGGCGTGCTCGTCTGGCTCTGGGACACCGGCTACGGCGACAACAACACCAAGGACCACCCCGGCGGCGGCCTGATCCTGCCGATCGACGCCCACCCGGCGCCGATCCGCTTCGCCGACGGCACCCTGGTCAACGGCCGGGCGCAGACCTTCGACGCGACCTTCTCGCTCAAGCCGACCACCGGGTTCACGCTGCACAAGGCCGGCGTCCCGGTGAAGATCGGCTCGGAGAAGGCCGTCCCGGCCTTCAACGACCGCACCGGTGTCTACAGCGACCCGGCCACCCCGCAGCTCGGGGTGAAGGTCCCGGACACCAACACCAAGATCGAGGTCGTCCGCGAGTCCCAGGGCGGGCGGATCACCACCGTCCGGGTGGGCCCCGCGTCCTGACCCCGCTGCCCGGATCCGGCCGCGCACACCCCGCACGGCCGGGCCCGGCAGTCCGAACCCCGGTGTCCTGAGCACCGGGCCTCCCCGTGGAAGACAGGTCCCACGGACAGGCAGACCGCCCCGGTCCTCCCACACGGAGGGCCGGGGCGGTCCGTTTCCCGCCCAACTCAGGCCTCGGCGCGCGCCCGCCGCAGGCTCAGCGCGGCGGTGGCGGTGCCGAACACGGTGAGGGCGCCGAGCCCGAAGACCATGTAGCGGGCGCCGTCCAGCGTGGAGTCCCCGCCGAAGCTCACCAGCGTCCCGGCCAGCGCCGAGCTCACCGTGAACGCGATCAGCTGGGTGGTGTTGAGACCGGCGGCCGCCTTGGCGCCCTCCACCTCGTCGTCGGTGCTGCGCATCGCCGTGACGCTCAGGTGCGGGAAGGCCGCCCCGATGCCGGTCCCGCCGATCACCAGCACCACCGCCCACAGCAGCACCCGGCCACCGGAGGCCTGCGAGGTCTGCAGCAGGCCGTAGGCCAGCAGGCCCGCCGTGAGCACCGCCGGGCCGACCCGGATCGCCAGCGAACGGGCCCGGTCCGAGCGCAGGTTGACGCTGAACAGCTGCGCCGAGGTCCAGCCGACCGACACCGTCGCGCCGAGGAAGCCGGCCGCCAGCGGGCTCAGCCCGCCCAGCTCCTGGCCGAACAGCGGGATGAAGGTCTCGGTCATCACACCGGTGCAGTACACCGCCACGGTCAGGTAGATCCACTTCAGGTGGTTGCCGCGACGGTAGGTCAGCTTCGGCAGCACGGTCGCCGACCCCCGGCGCTCCACCAGCAGGAAGCCCGCCAGCAGCACCAGGCCCAGCACGATGCACAGCGCCGTCGCCCAGCCGCGCGGCACGGTGGAGCTGATGCTGAACGCGCCCGCCGCGAGCGTCAGCAGCAGCAGCGAGGGCAGCGGCAGCGGTTCGGCGGTGCGCCCGGACCCGGTCGGGCCGGGCAGCGAGCGGCGGGCCAGCACGGCCAGCACCAGGGCGGCCACCATGAGCAGGACGTAGGAGCCGCGCCAGGCGTTCAGTTCGGCGAAGAGCCCGCCGAGCGAGGGGCCGACCAGCGTGCCCACGCCCCACATCGCCGACACCAGGCCGGCCGCCCTGGTCCACAGCCGTTCCGGCAGCGCGGTGCGGATCACCGCGTAGCCGAGGCCGGCCATCAGCCCGCCGCCCAGGCCCTGGACGATCCGTCCGACGATCAGCGTCTCCATCGACGGGCTGGCCGCGGTCAGCCCGGCGCCCGCGGCGAACACCAGGAACCCGGTCAGGTAGGAGCGCGAGGGCCCGAGCCGGGCGAGCAGCCGGCTGACCAGCATCGCGGCGGTCACCGCGGCGATCAGGAAGCCGGTCGCCACCCAGGCGTAGAAGCGGGCGCCGCCGATGTCCTCGACGATCGAGGGCAGCAGGGCGGCGGTGAAGTAGAGGTTCATCGCGTAGAGCGCGACACCGCCGGCCATGATCGAGGCCTGGGCGGCGTACTGCTTGGAGAAGAGGTCCCCCCAGCCGCCGGAGGGCGCCCCCGGCGCTGCTGCGGGAGCGCGATCTCCCTGGTCGGAGGGGGTGGAGGCGGTCTGGACGCGCGGAGTTTCGGTCACGTGGACACGCTATGAGTTCAAGTGAACTTCAAGTCAAGCGCTCGCACGGACCGCCGGAACGGCGAAAGGGCCCGCGGACGGCGGGCCCCGAGGACGGGCGGAGGAGCGGGTTCCGGGAACGGCGAAAGGGCTCGCCGGGTCCGACGACCCGGTCGGACCCGGCGAGCCCCGCCCGTCCGGTGGAAGTCCACCGGACGGGACCCGGTCGGGCGCGGCCCTCATCACAGGCTCCCCGCCGCTCCCGACCGGGGGCTCGGCACGCGAGGAGGATCGCTCCTCGCGCGTTCGGTGCCGTACCGTCCGCCGTGGGGGTGGCCGGACGGTACGGCGGTTCAGCCGCGGTCGGAGGCGCGCCCATCGGCAGACGCCCCCGACCGCGAGACCGCGTCCCGGATCAGTTCTCCGGGAAGTGGCAGGCCGCCTCGCGCCCGCCCGGCCCGGCGATCTGCAGCAGCGGACGCTCGGTCCGGCAGATCTCCTGGGCCTTCGGGCAGCGCGGGTGGAAGCTGCACCCGGGCGGCGGGGCGGCCGGGCTCGGCGGGTCGCCGAGCAGCACGATCCGCTCCCGTGCCCGCTCCGCGGCCGGGTCCGGCAGCGGCACCGCGGACAGCAGGGCCTTGGTGTAGGGGTGCGCCGGGTTGCTGTACACCTGGTGCTTGTCGCCGATCTCGACGATCCGGCCCAGGTACATCACCGCGACCCGGTCGCAGACGCGCTTGACCACGGAGAGGTCGTGCGCGATGAAGATGTACGCCAGCCCCAGTTCGTCCTGGAGCCGCTCCATCAGGTTGACCACCTGGGCCTGGATGGAGACGTCCAGCGCGGACACCGGCTCGTCGGCGACCACCAGCCGGGGCGAGGTGGCCAGCGAGCGGGCGATGCCGATGCGCTGGGCCTGGCCGCCGGAGAACTCGTGCGGGTAGCGGTCCAGGTGCTCGGGGATGAGGCCGACCAGCTCCATCAGCTCGGAGGCCCGCTTGCGGGCGTCCGCCGCGCTGCTGCCCTGGACCAGCAGCGGCTCGGAGATGATCCGGGCCACCGTCTGCCGGGGGTTGAGCGAGGAGTACGGGTCCTGGAACACCATCTGCAGGTGCTTGCGGTGCGGGCGCAGCTGGGCCTGGGTCAGGCCGCCGATCTCGGTGCCGTCGAAGTTCACGGTGCCCGAGGTCGGGTCGATCAGCCGGACGACCATGCGTCCGGTGGTCGACTTGCCGCAGCCGGACTCGCCGACCAGGCCGAGCGTCTCGCCGGCGCCGACGTCGAAGCTGACGCCGTCCACCGCCCTGATCGGGGCGCCGGGCTTGCCGGTGCGTGAGCGGCGGCCGGGGAAGGTCTTCACCAGATCCCGGACCGTCAGCAGGGGTTCGGTCATCCCAGGACTCCTTCCGGCACCAGCGGCAGGTGACAGGCGGCCTGGTGGCCGGGGGCGAGCGGGCCGAACTCCGGCCGCTCGGACAGGCAGCGGGCGTGCTCCTCGGCGGCGGCGGCGATGGTGCGGGCGCAGCGCGGTGCGAAGGAACAACCGGGGGCGGGGGCGATCAGCGACGGCGGGCTGCCGGGGATGGCCCGCAGCGGGGCGTCGTCGGTGTCGTCCAGACGGGGCAGCGAGTCGAGCAGCCCGCGGGTGTACGGGTGCGCGGGGGCGGCGAACAGCCGGTCCACGGGCGCCTGTTCGGCGGCTCGGCCGCCGTACATGACGAGCACTTCGTGGGCGACCCGGGCGACCACGCCGAGGTCGTGGGTGATCATCACGACGCCGAGTCCGCGCTGCTCCTGGATCCTGGCGATCAGGTCGAGGATCTGGGCCTGGACGGTGACGTCGAGCGCGGTGGTCGGCTCGTCGGCGATCAGCAGCTCCGGCTCGCAGGCGAGCGCCATGGCGATCATCACGCGCTGGCGCATGCCGCCGGAGAACTGGTGCGGGTACTCGTCGACCCGGCGGGCCGGCTCGGGGATGCCCACCTCGGCGAGCATCTCGACGGCGCGCTCGCGGCCGGCCTTGCGGGAGGCCTTGAAGTGCACCCGGTAGTGCTCGGCGATCTGCTCCCCGACCGGGTAGAAGGGGTGCAGGCTGGACAGCGGGTCCTGGAAGATCATGGCGATCCTCCGGCCGCGGACGGCACCGAGCTGCTTCTCGCCCAGGCCGTTGAGCTCCTGGCCGTCGAGCCTGATCGAGCCGCCGACCCGGGCGCCGCGGTGCAGGCCCATGACGGCGAGCGAGGTGACGGACTTCCCGCTGCCGGACTCGCCGACCAGGCCGAGGGTCTTCCCGGCCTCGACGGTGAAGTTGATGCCGTCGACGGCCCGGACGGTGCCGCGCGGGGTGTCGAAGGTGACCTTGAGGTCCTCGACCTCCAACAACGACGTCATCAGTACCTCACTCTCGGGTCGACGTACGCGTAGAGCACGTCGACCAGCAGGTTCGCGACGACGATGAAGAAGGCCGCGAGCAGGGTGACGCCGAGGATGACGGGCTGGTCGGAGCGGAGCAGGCCGTCGTAGAAGAGGCGTCCGATACCGGGCAGACCGAAGATCGACTCGGTGATGACGGCACCGGCCAGCAGGCCGCCGAGGTCCATGCCGAAGATGGTGAGGATCGGCGTCATGCCGGAGCGCAGACCGTGCTTGACGGTGACGGTGAGCGCCGGCATGCCCTTGGCGCGGGCGGTGCGGATGTACGGCTCGGCCATCGCCTCGATCATCGAGGTCCGGCTCTGCCGGGCGTACTGGGCCGCGTAGAGCAGCGCCAGGGCGGTCCAGGGCAGCAGCAGGTTGGAGGCCCAGGACAGCGGGTTGTCGGTGAGGTTGTGGTACGCGGGGTAGGGCAGCAGGCCCGCGGTCCGCACCACGCCCCAGATCAGCATGATCGAGGTGAAGTAGACCGGCAGCGAGGCGGCGCCGACCGACAGGACGGTGAGGACCTTGTCGATGACGGTGTTCTTGCGCAGCGCCGAGGTGATGCCGGCGCTGAGGCCGAGCAGCAGCCAGAGCACGGCCGAGCCGATGGCGAGCGAGACCGACACCGGCAGGCGGTCGACCAGCAGGTCCCAGACCGGCAGCGAGTACTCGTAGGAGTAGCCGAGGCAGGGGAAGCCGCAGTGGGTGGCGCTGGCTCCGCTGCCGTAGTCGCGGCCGGCGACGATGCCCAGGAGGTAGACGAAGAACTGCTCCCAGACGGGCTTGTCCAGGCCCATCGCGGCCTTGACCTCGGCCAGCCGCTCGGGGCTGCAGGTCTTGCCGCAGGCGGCCGCGGCCGGGTCGTTGGGCAGCAGGTAGAAGATGGTGAAGGTGATGGCGCAGATGGCCAGCAGGATGCCGGCGACGCCGAGCAGCCGGCGCCCGAGGTAGAGGATCACGACCGTCCTCCCTTCGGGTCGAGGATGTCGCGCAGCGCGTCACCGAGCAGGGTGAAGGCGAGGACGGCGACGAACAGGAAGACCGTCGGGATGAGGAAGTACGTCGGGTCGGTCTCGTAGAAGACGATCGATTCGGCGATCATCTGCCCCCAGGAGGGGGTCGGCGGCCGGACGCCCACGCCGAGGTAGGAGAGCGCGGCCTCGGTGGCGATCATGCCGGGGATCAGCAGGGTGGTGTAGGCGATGATCGGCCCGGAGACGTTGGGCAGGATCTCCCGGGTGAGGATGCGCCAGGACCGGGCGCCGCCGACCTTGGCCGCCTCGACGTACTCGCGGTGCTTGAGCGAGAGGGTCTGGCCGCGGACGACGCGGGCCACGCCGGGCCAGCCGAACAGGCCGATGACCACGGTCATCAGCAGGATCCGGTTGACGTCCCTGGCCACCGACATCATCGCGATCATGAAGATCAGCGACGGGAACGACATCGTGAGGTCCATCAGCCGGGACAGCATGCTGTCGATGCGGCCGCCGAAGTAGCCGGCGGCGATGCCGGCCAGGGTGCCGGCGACGACGACGACGGCGGTGGCGACGAACGCGATCAGCAGCGACACCTGGCCGCCGTGCAGGACCCGGGCGAACAGGTCGCGGCCGGTGGCCGGCTCGACGCCGAACCAGTGCCGGGCGCCGACGCCGCCGAAGTCGCCCTTGGGCAGGCCGCCCAGGTAGGCGTCGACGGCGCGCTTGTCGAACTCCTCGGCGTTCCAGCCGCCGAGCGCGCTCAGCGGGCCGGCCAGCACGGCCATCAGGACGAGGAGGACGACCATGATCAGGCCGAAGCGGGCGGAGCCCTTGGCCCACAGCTGGTCCCAGACCAGCCGCCAGGGCCCGCGCCCGGAGGCTTTCGCGGGGCCCGCCGCCGCGACGGGCGCGGCGGCGGGCTCAGTCGTAGTGGTGCTCATGACGGACGGTTCCTCAGCCCTGGCTCTTGGCGGGGTCCTTGAGACCGACGGTGGCCATGTCGATCATGCCGGCGTAGCCCGGGGCACCGAAGGCGCCGGCCACGTTGGTGCCGACCAGCAGCGCGCGGCGCTGCCACATGAGCGGGACGGCCGGGGCCTTCTGCAGGAGCGCCTCGTCCAGCTTCTTCCAGGCCTCGTTGGCCTCGTTCACGTCCGGGAGGGCCGCGATGCGGTCCATCTCGTCCATGGTGGCCTGGTCGCGGAACTGGCTGTAGTTGCCCTGGTTGCCCTTGTCCTTGATGGTGCGGCCGTCGAACAGGAAGGGCAGGAAGGTGGCACCGGACGGGTAGTCCGGGCACCAGCCGTTGATGGTCAGCTCGGGCGCGGCCTTGGCGTCGCCGAGGGTGTCGGTGAACGCCGACGGGTCGACGGTGTTGACGGTGACCGTGATGCCGGCCTTGGACAGCGACTGCTGGATGGCCTCGCCGCGGGTCTTGTCACCGAGCGAGACGGTGAGGGAGACCTTGAGGTCGGTCTTGCCGGCCGCCTTGAGCAGGTCCTTGGCCTTCGCCGCGTCGCCGGCGGCCGGGATCTTCAGCGGGTCGGCCTTGACGCCGCCGGTCAGCGACGGCGGCAGGAAGGAGGTGGCGACGTCGGCGATCGCGGGGCCGCCGAAGGCCGTGACCTGGGCCTCGCGGTCGACCGCCCACATGACGGCCTCGCGGACCTTCGGGTCGTCGAACGGCGCCTTGGAGGTGTTGAGGTAGAGGCTGTCGGTGCAGCCGGTGCGCTCGGCCACCATGCGGGCCTTGACGTCGGCCTTGGGCAGCACCTTCGCGACCGACTCGGGGCGCATCCAGGGCATCTCGATCGCGGAGGCGTCGGCGCCGTCGCTGGCGATGATGCGGTCGTCGACCTGGCCGCCCTTGAGGCCCTGGGTGACGACGATCTTGTCCGGGTAGGCCTTGCGGATCGGGTCCGTGGACGCGTCCCAGTTGCTGTTGCGGACCAGCACCAGCTGCTTGCCGCGGTCGTAGCTCTCGATCTTGTACGGGCCGGAGGAGAACGGCCGCATGTCGTACTGGGTGCCCTTCTCCTGGGCCGGCGGCACCGGCGCGAAGGTGGGCAGGGTCGCGGTGTAGGCGAACTCGGCGACCGGGCGCTTGAGGCGGAAGACGATGGTCTTGTCGTCCGGCGTCTCGATGCTCGCCAGGTGCTCGCCGGTCAGCGGGCCCTTGTAGTTCTCGCCGCCGGCCAGGTACTGGGCCGCGTAGTCGGGGCCACCGGTGAGGTCCGGGGAGAACGAGCGCTCGACGTTGTACTTGATGTCGGACGACTTGATCGGCGAGCCGTCCTCGTACTTCAGCCCGTCGCGCAGGGTGAAGGACCAGGTCTTGCCGCCGTCGGACGGGCGGCCGGTGTCGGTGGCCAGGTCGGGGACGATCTGGTTGCCGGCGTCACCGGGCTCGGCCTTGAAGGTGACCAGGGTGCGGTAGATCAGCCGGGTGCCGAAGTCCATCTGCGGCAGGGTCCAGTTGCGGGCCGGGTCGAGGTGGGCGAAGTCCTGGTTGGTCAGCACGGTCAGGGTGCCGCCCTTGACCGGGGTGCCGCCCACGGCCGTGCCGGTGTCGGCACCGGGTCCCTTGGTGGAGCTGGCAGCGGCGGTGTCGCCGGAGCCGCTGTCGCTCTTGTCCTTGCTTCCGCAGGCGCCGAGCCCGAGGGTGAGTGCCGCCGCGATGGCCGCCGCGAGGGCGGTCTGGGTACGCCTGTTCATATCTGACTCCGCAGTGGGGGGCCCGCCGAGAAGGCCCGTCGTCCAACCCCGGGGGTGGATCCGGGGCCCGGCCGGGAGGGCGACCTCAGGGGGTCTAGCCGCTCCGCGGTGTGACCCGTAACATAGTAATGTGAAATTGCACTGCACAAGAGGTGACGCCACCCGTTACCGAGCTGTGTCCGTGCAGCCCCCTCCTCCCCCGACTTCGCACCACGCATTTAGGAGTACCCGGTGACCCTCCGTCAGACCGGCCTCAACACCGGAAGCCACGACCTCCCGGTGTCCGCCGCGCTCAACGCCTTCATGGGCACCTCCTGGGCCCCCACCCCGCTCCCGGCCGAGGACCGCGTCCCCGGCTACGCCGTCACCCCCGGCCGGCGCACCCGGCTGTCCGCGGCCTTCCCCGGCGAGCGCCTGATCGTCCCGGCCGGCCGGCTCAAGGTCCGCAGCAACGACGTCGACTACCGCTTCCGCCCGCACAGCGCCTACGCCTGGCTGACCGGCCTCACCGGCGAGGACCAGGTCGGCCACGTGCTCGTCCTGGAGCCGACCGGCCCCGACGGCCACGAGCCCGTCCTCTACCTGCGGCCCCGCTCCCCCCGCGGCGGCGCCGACCCGGTGCGCGGCGCCGAGTTCTTCCGCGACCGCCGCTACGGCGAGTTCTGGGTCGGCCGCCGCCCCGACCTCGACGAGGCCGCCCGGCTCACCGGCGTGCGCGTCGAGCACCTCGACGAGCTGGACAAGCTGCTCACCGGCCCGCAGCCCGCCACCCGGGTGCTGGCCGGCGTCGACCCCGAGCTCGACGCCGCCACCGGCCGCCCCGGCCCCGCCGCGCTCGTCGACGCCGACGGCCTCTTCGCCGCCGTGCTGTCCGAACTGCGACTGGTCAAGGACACCTGGGAGGTGGAGCAGCTCCAGCTCTCCGTCGACCACACCGTGCTCGGCTTCGAGGACGTCGTCCGCGCCCTGCCCGCCGCCCTGCGCCACCACCGCGGCGAGCGCTGGATCGAGGGTGTGTTCAACCTCCGCGCCCGCGCCGAGGGCAACGGCATCGGCTACGAGACCATCGCCGCCAGCGGCGCCCACGCCGGCGTCCTGCACTGGATCCGCAACGACGGCGCGCTCGACCCGAACTCCCTGCTGCTGCTGGACGCCGGCGTCGAGACCGACACCCTCTACACCGCCGACATCACCCGCACCCTCCCGCTGAGCGGCACCTTCACGCCGGTCCAGCGCCAGGTCTACGAGCTGGTGCTCGCCGCCCAGCAGGCCGGCATCGACACCCTGCGCCCCGGCGCCCGCTTCCGCGACTTCCACGCCGCGGCCGCCCGGGTCATCGCCGAGGGCCTCGCCGACTGGGGCGTCCTGCCCGTCTCCGCCGAGGAGGCGCTCGCCGAGGACAGCGGCCTCTACCGCCGCTACACCCTCTGCGGCACCGGCCACATGCTCGGCCTCGACGTCCACGACTGCGCCAAGGCCCGCGCCGAGACGTACCTGGACGCCGTCCTGGAGGAGGGCCACGTGCTCACCGTCGAGCCCGGCCTCTACCTCCAGCCCGACGACGAGACCCTTCCCGCCGAGCTGCGCGGCATCGGCGTCCGGATCGAGGACGACCTGGTCGTCACCGCCGACGGCGCCCGGCTGATGTCCGGCGCGCTGCCCCGCAGCGTCCCGGCCATCGAGGCCTGGATGGCCGAACTGCTCGGCTGAGCCCGCGGTTGCCGGCCCCACGGCGGTCGGGCCGGCACCGTCAGGGGGCCTGTCTCCTGGACCCGGTGTTCCGGGTCCAGGAGGCAGGCCCCCGGGAACGGCCGCAGGGCCGCCGGGCTCACCGCCCGGCGGCCCCGGCCTCCTCCCACAACCGGGCCACGATCCCCGCCGCCGGGCCGCTCCGTGCCGCCCGGTGGCCCGTCCCGGCCCACAGGTGCATCGCCCCGGTGTCACCACGGGCGGCCGCGGCCGCCCGCAGCGGCTGGGTCAGATGGTGCACCTCCGGATAGGCGGCGGGCGCGTACGGCCCGTACCGGTCGATGAACGCGTTGCGCAGACCCCGCGCCGGGCGCCCGGTGAACGCCCGGGTCACCGCCGTCGACTCGAACTCCGTCAGCGCCGCCCGGTGCGCCGCCGAGGTACCCGCCTCGTCCGCCCGCAGCAGCGCCGTCCCCAGCTGGACCGCCACCGCCCCGGCCCGCAGCGCGGCCGCCACCGACGCCCCGTCCGCCAGCCCGCCCGCCGCGACCAGCGGCAGCCCCGTCACCGCCCGCACCCCGGCCAGCAGATCTAGCAGCGGGACCTCCCCCGGCCGGTCCGCGACCCCGTGGGTGGCCCGGTGCCCGCCCGCCTCCGGGCCCTGCACGCACAGCGCGTCCATCCCGACCGCCTCGGCCCGCCGGGCCTCCTCCGGCGTGGTCACCGTGCCCACCTGGAGCACCCCCGCCGCCCGCAGCGCCCGCGCCTCCTCGGCGGCGGGCAGGCCGAAGGTGTACGAGACCACCGCGACCGGGCCGGCGAGCAGCGCGGCGATCTTGGCGTCCCAGTCGTCCCGGTCCGGCCCGATCGCCTCCGGCAGCACGACCCCGTGCCGCTCCGCCTCGGGCCGCAGCCGCTCCCGGTAGGCGGCGACCGCCGCCGGGTCGCCGGGCACGGCCGGCACGAAGAGGTTCACGCCGAACGGACCGTCCGTCACCTTCCGGGTCAGCCCGATCTGTTCGGCCATGGCGGCGGCACTCCGGTAACCGGCCGCCAGGAAGCCCAGCCCGCCCGCCGCGTTCACCGCGGCCACCAGCTCCGGCGTGGTCGCCCCGCCGGCCATCGGTGCGCCGATCACGGGCACGGCGAGTTCGTCGAGTCGGACGGCCATCCGGGGATCCTCCGATCACACGGCACACGAGGTCGCCGACCACCCTACGCCCGCCGTTCCCCCGGCCTCCGCGCCGTCACCCCGCCCCCCACCCCCCCCCCCCCCCCCCCCCCCCGGGTCCCCCCCCCGGCCCCCCCCCCCCCCCCCCCCCC
>NZ_LGDO01000004.1:0-32235 GCF_001279805.1 Streptomyces sp. XY431 | reverse complement strand
CCCCCCCCCGCCGTGCCGCCCCGCCCGCCCGTGCCGCCGGTGCCACCGGCCCGCTGACCCGACGGACCGGACCACCCGTCCGCCGACCCGCCCACCGACCCGCCCGCACCGCCGGGGCCCGCGCCCCCTCGGCGCGGGCCCCGGTGCGCAGTCCACGGCGGGCCGCCCGAGCGACCCGCACCGAACCACAGGCACCGGGCCCCGAACCACCCGCCCGGGCCGCAAGCACCGAGCGACCACCCGCGCCCCGTCCCACCGGCGCGGCCACCACCCGCGCACCATCCGACGATCCGACGGGAGCCACCGGCCCATGGCAACACTGGCGAAGCCGAACCTGCCCAGGTTCGATGTGGAGATCTTCCAGAACGAGTACCTCGCGGACGGCGCCCGCGAGGTGAACGCCATCGTCACCGTCACCGCGACCGGCGGCGGCACCTCGGGCGGCCGCCCGCTCGGCATCACCGACGCCTCGGCGGGCGGCGACGGGCAGTCCGCCGCCGTGGTGATCCTGGTGGACTGCTCCGGCTCGATGGACTACCCGTCGAGCAAGATGCGCGGCGCCCGCGAGGCCACCGCCGCCGCCGTCGACACCGTCCGCGACGGCGTGGCGTTCGCCGTGGTCGCCGGCACCCACGAGGCGCGCGAGATCTTCCCCGGCGACGGCACCCTCGCCATCGCCTCGCCGGAGACCCGGGCCCGGGCCCGGGAGTCGCTGCGCCGGCTCACCGCGGCCGGCGGCACCGCCATGGGCAGCTGGCTGACCAAGGCCGACCAGCTCTTCCTCACCCGCCGGGACATCCCGATCCGGCACGCCATCCTGCTCACCGACGGCAACAACGAGCACGAGACCGCCGCCGAGCTGGAGCGCGCGATCGGGCGGGTCAGCGGCCACTTCACCGCCGACTGCCGGGGCGTCGGCACCGACTGGAAGGTCGAGGAGCTGCGCAAGATCGCCTCCGCGCTGCTCGGCACCGTCGACATCGTCCCCGAACCCTCCGGCCTGGCCGAGGACTTCCGCTCGATGATGGCCGGCGCGATGGGCAAGCAGGTCGCCGATGTCGCCCTGCGGATCTGGACGCCCGCCAACGCGGTGGTGAAGTTCGTCAAACAGGTCGCCCCCGCGCTGGAGGACCTCACCGGCCGCCGGGCCGAGGCCGGACCGAGGGCCGGCGACTACCCGACCGGCTCGTGGGGCGACGAGAGCCGCGACTACCACGTCTGTGTGGAGGTCCCGTCCGCGGCCGTCGGCAACGAGATGCTGGCCGCCCGGATCAGCCTGGTCCTGCCGCCCTCGGCCGCCGGGGGGACGCCCGAGGTGCTGTCCCAGGGTCTGGTCAAGGCGGTCTGGACCGACGACCTCGCCTCCTCCACCCGGATCAGCCCGCAGGTCGCCCACTACACCGGGCAGGCGGAACTGGCCGCGGCGGTCCAGGAAGGCATGGAGGCGCACCGCGCCGGGAACGTCCATCTCGCCACCGCCAGGCTGGGCACCGCCGTCCGGATCGCCCACGCGACCGGGAACGACGGCACCTACAAGCTGCTGCAGAAGGTGGTGGACGTGGTGGACCCGAAGGAGGGTACCGTTCGGTTCCGTAAGAACGTGAGCGAGGCCGACTCGATGATCGTCGAGACCCGGTCGACCAAGACCGTCCGCGTGAAGAAGTGACCGCCGAAGCGCCGACCGGGTCGCGAACCGGCCGGGCCCAGCCCCGGCCGAGCTGGAATTGAGGGGGGACCTGATGCCGATCTGCCCGAGGGGCCACGAGTCGCAGGCCGAGGACTGGTGCGACTTCTGCGGATTCCCGATGACACCGCCGCAGCCGCTGCCGCCGCCGCCCGGCGCGCACCCCGGTGCCCCGGGGGCGCACGGGGCGCACGGCGCGCCGTACGGTGCCACGCTCCCCCCGGGCGCGATGCCCCCGCCGCCGCCCGGCGCGATGCCGGCGCCTGGTTCGATGCCGCCGCCCCCGCCGCCGGCCCCGCAGGGCTTCCCCGACCTCACCGAGGGCCTGGTGATCTGCCCGATCTGCCGCAGCCCGCAGACCGGGCGGTTCTGCGAGGAGTGCGGGTACGACTACGACCTGTCCTCCCCGCAGCGTGCCCAGCAGCCGCCGTTCCCGGCCCCGGGACCGCCGCCCGCGCCCGCCCCGCTGAACATCCCGGCGGCGTACGGCGGTGCCCCGGCCGCGCCGCAGCTCGCCGAGGCCCCGCCGCTGCCGCTGCCGCAGCAGCACGGCGCGCCCGCCGGCTACGGCTACCCGCCGCCCGCCCACGGGCAGCAGGGCGCGGCGCCCGGCCCGGTCGAGGCGCCGCCGTACGGTCCGCCGGCCGTCGAGGCGCCGTACGGACCTCCCGCCGAGGCGCCGTTCGGCCCGCCGGCCGAGGCTCCGTACGGGCTGCCGCCCGCGCACCCGGAGCCGCAGCGGCCGCCGGTCCCGCGCGAGGACTCCGGCCCGGTCTACGCCCAGCCCGGACCGGCCCGGCGCGGCGACGAGTTCGGCACCTCGTTCCACCTGGCCCCGCCGGTGCCCCCGCAGGCCGAGCAGCCGCCGGCCCCGGCCGCCGAGCCGGTGCGGACCACCTGGTTCGCGGTGATCGCGGCCGACCGCCAGTACTTCACCGACATGATGGCCCGCAGCGGTCCGGAGGCGGCCGGGCTGTTCTTCCCGCCGTACTGCCCCGAGCGGCGGATCCCGCTGACCGGGCGCGGCCAGCTGCGGATCGGCCGGCGCAGCCAGCACCGCGGCACCGTGCCGGAGATCGACCTCTCGGTCGCGCCGGAGGACCCGGGCGCCTCGCACCAGCACGCCCTGCTGGCCGAACAGCCGGACGGCACCTGGGTGCTGGTCGACCAGGACTCCACCAACGGCACCACGGTGAACGGCGGCGCGGAGCCGATCTCCCCGCACACCGCGATCCCGCTGGGCGACGGCGACCGCGTCCACATCGGCGCCTGGACCACGATCACCCTGCACCGCGCCTGAGCGGGTGCGGACGGCGGCGGGCCGGTGCGGTCCCGGGTCTCCCGGGCCGCACCGGCCGTCCCAGGGGTCACAGCTCAGTGACACCTTGTAAAAATGATCATCAAATGATGCTTCGACATCTCCCCGCAGTGCTCACGCAGCCCTACCCTCAGTCGATATGACTGCTGCAATATCCGCCGACGGTATCCGTCAGCGGTACGGGGACGTACAAGCCGTCGACGGAGTGTCACTCACCGTCGAAACCGGCGAATTCTACGGAATCCTGGGCCCGAACGGCGCCGGGAAGACCACCACACTGGAGATCCTGGAGGGGATCCGCAAGCCCGACGAGGGCCGGATCGAGCTGCTGGGCCTGGCGCCCTGGCCGCGCAACCCCAAGCTCCTGTCGCGCATCGGCGTCCAGTTCCAGGGCTCCGCCTTCTTCAACCGGCTCACCGCCCGGGAGACCATCCGCACCTTCGGCTCCTTCTACGGCGTCGGCCCCAAGCGCGCGGACGCGATGCTGGAGCGGGTCGGCCTGACCGAGTCGGCCGGGGTGATGACCGACAAGATGTCCGGCGGCCAGGCCCAGCGGCTCTCGATCGCCTGCGCCCTGGTCCACGGACCGGAGCTGGTCTTCCTCGACGAGCCCACCACCGGCCTCGACCCGCAGGCCCGCCGCAACCTCTGGGACCTGCTGCGCGACATCAACGCCGAGGGCCGCACCGTCGTCCTGACCACCCACTACCTGGACGAGGCCGAGGTGCTCTGCGACCGCGTCTCGGTGATGGACCACGGCCGGATCCTGCGGACCGGCGCACCCGCCGCACTCATCCGCGAGATCGACGACACCGTCCGGATCAGCGTGGAGTCCGGGCAACTGCCCATCGACACCGCGCGTGAGCTGCTCGCCGCCGCCGGGGCGGAGATCACCTCGCTGGAGGACGACGGCGTCTCGCTCTCGCTCTCCACCCGGCTGCCCGCGCCGGTGCTCTCCGTGCTGGCCGACCGGGGCGCCCTCCGGGGCCTGGAGGTCCGCGGCGCCACCCTGGAGGACGTCTTCCTCCAGCTCACCGGACGGGAGTACCGCGCATGACCGCCGAGCCCACCACGGCCGCGCCCGCGCAGGCCCCCGCCCCGGGCGGCACTCCCCCGGCCGAGCGCGAGCGGGTCTCCGCCTTCGCCAGCCTCTCCCGGGTGATGATCGTCGCCTTCCTGCGCGACCGCAGCGCGCTGTTCTTCGTGCTGCTGTTCCCGCTGATGTTCCTGATGCTGTTCGGCACCCTGCTCAAGGGCGCCTCCAGCCCGCACGCCAAGGTCGAACAGGTCGGCGCCGTCCGGGTGCTGGACTCGGTCCAGGGTGAGGCCCGGACCGGCCTGGAGCAGGTCCTGACCATCACCAAGGGCGACGACGAGGCCGCCGCACTGGAGAAGGTCCGCAAGGGCGACCTCGATGCCATGATCAAGGAGGGCCCGGACGGCAAGGTCGTGGTCCGCTACAGCGCCGCCGACCAGGTCCGCTCCGGCTCCGTCCAGGGCATCGTCAACTCCGTGGTCCAGCAGGCCAACCAGGCCGCCACCGGCAAGCCCCCGGCCTTCGTCATGGAGAGCAGCCAGGTCGAGGACGGGTCGCTCAAGCCGATCCAGTTCCTCACCCCCGGCCTGCTCGGCTGGGCGGTGGCCACCGGCGCGGTGTTCGGCGCCTCGCTGACCCTGGTCGGCTGGCGGCAGAAGAAGGTGCTGCGCCGGCTGCGGCTCGCCCCGGTGAGCGCCGGTTCGGTCATCTCCTCCCGGGTCGCGGTCTCCGTCCTCACCGCGCTGGCCCAGACGACCGTCTTCCTGGTGGTCGCGACCACACCGTTCTTCGGGCTCAAGCTCACCGGCGACTGGTGGCTGATCGTCCCGCTGGTGGTCTGCGCGACCATCGCCTTCATGTCGATCGGCCTGCTGGCCGGTTCGATCGCCAAGACCGAGGAGTCGGCGAACGGCATCTCGCAGATCATCGTGCTGCCGATGTCGTTCCTGTCCGGCTCGTTCTTCCCCACCGACGACATGCCGGGCTGGCTCAAGGTGATCTCCGAGGCGCTGCCGCTGCGCCACCTGGTCACCGCCTCGCAGTCGGTGCTCTCCCGGGGCGGCGGCGTGATGGACGCGCTGCCGACCATGGGCGGCCTGCTGCTGTTCGCGGCCGTGCTGACCGGAATCTCCTGGAAGCTGTTCCGCTGGGAGGACTGACCGCCCGCCCCTCCCCCGGCCGGCCCGCGCGGGGTCGTACGCCTCGGGTCCTGGTCCCCAGGTCCCGGTGTACGGCCCCGCCGCCGTCTGCGACCATGGTCGGGTGAACGAGATCCGGCGTGGCGCGCCCAGCGAGGAGACCTTCTTCGAGCAGGTCGGTGGCGAACCGACCTTCCGGCGGCTGGTCCACCGGTTCTACCAGGGCGTCGCGGAGGACGAGTTGCTCCGGCCGATGTACCCCGAGGAGGACCTCGGGCCGGCCGAGGAGCGGTTCACGCTCTTCCTCATGCAGTACTGGGGCGGCCCGCGCACGTACAGCGAGCAGCGCGGCCACCCCCGGCTGCGGATGCGGCACGTGCCGTTCAAGGTGGACCGCGCGGCGCACGACGCCTGGCTGAAGCACATGCGGGTGGCCGTGGACGAGCTGGGCCTGCCGGCGGAGGCCGAGCAGCAGCTCTGGGACTACCTCACCTACGCCGCCGCCTCGATGATCAACACCGAGGGCTGAGGGGGGCCTTGGCCCCGCGTCCGCCTGCGGCGACTACGGCAGGGATCCAGGAGCCAGCCCCTAGGAGGGGCGGACCGGGCTGAGGCCCAGGCCGGCGCCGGGCGCCGCCGCAGTGCGGAGGGCCACCGAGCCCGCCGGGGCGGAGAGCCGCAGCCAGCCGCCCGCCCGGTGCACGGTGAGCGGGGCCACCGGGTCCAGGAAGCCGATCACCCGGGCCGCGTGGGCGGCGCGCAGCGGCAGTTCGGGCAGTGCGGTGAGCGGGCGGGACCAGATCTCGTCGGCCAGCGCGTCGAGCACCGGACGGGTCCGGTGGTGGGCCGGGACGGCTTCGCTGCGCTCGCGGAACTCCCGTACGGCGGCCATCACTTCGCCGTACACCTGGGCGGCGGGCGGTTCGCCGACCGGCCGCCAGCCGGTGCGCGGCGGCAGCAGCCCGGCCCAGGCCGGGCCGGTGACCGGTCCCGGCAGGGCGAGGGTGTTCGCCCCGGTGTCGACGCCGTCCAGCAGCTGCCCGGCCGAGACGGTCAGGTCGACCGGTGCGTCGAGCCCGGCCAGCCGGGCGGTGCGCACCGCCAGCACGCCCGAACCACCCAGCGGCAGCCGCCCGAAGACGGCCAGCACACCGCTGCCGTCCGGTTGCGGCACGCCCTGCGACCGGACCGCCGCCGCCCGGTCGAAGCGCAGCAGTCGGACCAGGAAGGCGGCCAGGTCGGCGGCCTCCCCGGCGTCGGCGAGGGCGAGGGTGGCGGTGCTGTTCAACGCGGCGGCTCACATCCGGGGCATCGGGCGGGCGGAACGGTCGGTCGGAGGGTGCGGGCGGCTGTTGGTCGGCCGGGTGCGGGCGGCTGTTGGTCGGCCGGGTGCGGTCAGACCGCGACGGCCGGCTCCTCGTCCACGAACCGCGACAGGAACTCCCGCTCCACCGGGCTTATCCGGCGCGGCCGGCCCTCGGCCAGGTCGTAGGGGACGACCACGGTCGAGGCCCGGACGTAGACCGTCTCGGTGCCGTCGTCGGCGGTGTCCTTGATCTCGTAGGAGACCGTCAGAGAGGCGACGCCGATCCGGGTCACCCAGGTCTCGATCGTGACCGGCTCGGGCCGGTGCACCAGCGGGCGCTTGTAGTCGATCTCGTGGCGCGCCACCACCGAACCGCCCGCGAACTCGCCGGCGCCGGCCTCGGCGGCCTGGGTGAACATGAAGTCGATCCGGGCCTCCTCCAGGTAGCGCAGGAAGACCACGTTGTTGACGTGCCCGAAGGCGTCCATGTCGGACCAGCGCAGCGGGCAGGCGTAGATGTGGCGTGACACGGGTGTTCTCCTCGACGTCCGGTGCCCGCCGGCGTTGGGTGCCGGTCGGGCCGCGGCCCGGCAGGCCCGCCCCCGGTGGGGCGGATCTGCCGGGCCGTCGTCATGGCTGACTGTCAGCCGCGGGTCAGCTTCTTGTAGGTGGCCCGGTGCGGACGGGCCGCGTCGGAGCCCAGCCGCTCGACCTTGTTCTTCTCGTACGAGTCGAAGTTGCCCTCGAACCAGAACCACTTGCTCTCGCCCTCGTAGGCGAGGATGTGGGTGGCCACTCGGTCCAGGAACCAGCGGTCGTGGGAGATGACCACGGCGCAGCCGGGGAACTCCAGCAGCGCGTTCTCCAACGAGGAGAGGGTCTCGACGTCGAGGTCGTTGGTGGGCTCGTCGAGGAGCAGCAGGTTGCCGCCCTGCTTCAGGGTGAGCGCCAGGTTCAGGCGGTTGCGCTCACCGCCGGAGAGCACGCCGGCCGGCTTCTGCTGGTCCGGGCCCTTGAAGCCGAACGCCGAGACGTAGGCGCGGGACGGCATCTCGACCTGGCCGACGTTGATCCAGTCCAGACCGTCGGACACGACCTCCCAGAGGGTCTTCTTCGCGTCGATGTTGGCACGCGACTGGTCGACGTAGCTGATCTTGACCGTGTCGCCGACCTTGACCGAGCCGCTGTCCGGGGTCTCCAGGTCCAGGAGCATCTTGAACAGGGTGGTCTTGCCGGCGCCGTTCGGGCCGATGATGCCGACGATGCCGTTGCGCGGCAGGGTGAAGCTGAGGTCGTCGATCAGGACCTTCTCGCCGAAGGCCTTGTTGAGGTTCTCGACCTCGATGACGACGCTGCCCAGACGCGGGCCCGGCGGGATCTGGATCTCCTCGAAGTCCAGCTTCCGCATCTTGTCGGCCTCGGCCGCCATCTCCTCGTAGCGGGCCAGACGCGCTTTGGACTTGGCCTGGCGGCCCTTGGCGTTGGAGCGGACCCACTCCAGCTCTTCCTTGAGCCGCTTGGCGCGCTTGGCGTCCTTCTGGCCCTCGACCTTGAGCCGGGACTGCTTGGTCTCCAGGTACGTGGAGTAGTTGCCCTCGTACGGGTAGGCGCGGCCGCGGTCGAGCTCGAGGATCCACTCGGCGACGTTGTCCAGGAAGTACCGGTCGTGGGTGACGGCGACGACGGTGCCCTTGTACTTCTCCAGGTGCTGCTCCAGCCAGTTCACCGACTCGGCGTCCAGGTGGTTGGTGGGCTCGTCGAGCAGCAGCAGGTCGGGGGCCTCCAGCAGCAGCTTGCAGAGCGCGACCCGGCGCTTCTCGCCACCGGAGAGCTTGGTGACCGGCCAGTCGCCGGGCGGGCAGCCCAGGGCGTCCATGGCCTGCTCCAGCTGGGCGTCCAGGTCCCAGGCCTCGGCGTGGTCGAGGTCCTCCTGGAGCTTGCCCATCTCGTCCAGCAGGGCGTCCGAGTAGTCGGTCGCCATCAGCTCGGCGATCTCGTTGAAGCGGTTGAGCTTCCCCTTGATCTCCTTGACGCCGTCCTCGACGTTCTCCAGGACGGTCTTGGACTCGTCGAGCGGCGGCTCCTGGAGCAGCATGCCGACGGTGAAACCGGGCGAGAGGAAGGCGTCGCCGTTGGAGGGGTGCTCCAGGCCGGCCATCATCTTCAGCACGGTGGACTTACCGGCACCGTTGGGGCCCACGACGCCGATCTTCGCCCCGGGGAGGAAGCTGAGCGTCACGTCGTCAAGGATGACCTTGTCGCCGTGCGCCTTGCGCACCTTGCGCATCGTGTAGATGTATTCCGCCACGTGAGATCGCTCCGGCGTCGTCGGGAGATATTCGGCTTGCAGCCTTCCATTGTGCCGCACCGGAACGGGAGCCCCGAACGGCTGCTCCCCGCTCGGCACCCGCCCGCCCCGCCGCGGTGTCCTCCGGACGCACAACGGCCCGGCTCCCCGCACACGTGGTGCGGGGAGCCGGGCCGTTACGGGCGGTTCGGCGCCCGGTACTCCCGGGTCACTGCCCGGGTCCTACCGGACCGGCCTCAAGCAGGCGCCTCGGGCCGGTGCCTCGGGCCGGTGCCTCAGGCGGCGTTGCCCTGGCGGCGACGGCGCAGCAGGAAGACCGCGGCACCGCCGGCCACGACCAGGCCACCGGCGACGGCGGCGATGACCGGGGTGGCGTCGCTACCACCGGTCTGGGCCAGACCGCCGGTGGTGCCGGGGGCGGTGCTGGTCGGCGCCGGGTGGGCGGCCGTGGTGGTGGCCGAGGCGGACGGGGTCGCGCTCGGGGTGACGACCGGAGCCGCGGTGGTCGGGGCCGCGGTGGTCGGCGCCGGGGTCGACGGCTTGGTGCTCGGGGTGGTGGCCGACGGGGTCGGGGTCGGGGTCGGCGTGGTCACACTGGTGTTCTTGCAGTCCAGGATGCCCTTGAAGTTCTTGCTGAAGCCGTTCGGGCCGGTGACGGTGATGTCGTAGGCCGTGTCCTCGGCGACCGGGACGATCACGGTCTCGATCTTGCCCGGCTGGACGGTGATGTCCTTGCCCGGCTTCACCGAGACGGTGGCGGCCTCGTCGCCGCCGTTGGCGACGGAGACCTTGACGCCGTTGGACACGCACTCGACCACGGCGCTGCTGTCGACCAGCGGGCCCTTGGCGGCCTTCCAGGTCGCCTTGGCGGCGTCCTTGACGGCGAGCTTGGTGGAGCCCGCCAGGATCATGGTCTGGCTGTGCTTCTCCGGGGTGTAGCCCTTGCTGAGGAAGACGCGGCCGCTGGGCACGACCGTCTCCGCGTTGGCGTTGATGCTCGCGGTGCCGTCCGGGGTGCCGGCCGGGACGTCCAGCCACAGCTGGGTGTCCTTGGCGATCGGACCGGCCAGGTCGGAGACCGGCTTGTTGTCCTTGTCGACCAGCTTGACCTTGTCGGCGGCGTCGCCGGCGAGCGCCAGCTTCACCTCGTTGGCGCTGGAGTTGAGGGTGAACGGGCCGAGCTTGGTGCCCGGCTTGCCCGACACCGAGTCCGGGGTGAGGCTCAGCGAGGGCTTGGGCTCGGCGGCGATGCCCTTGTTCTTCTCGCTGACCAGGTAGTCGCGGAGCTGCTTGGCCTCGGCGTCCACCGGGACGGCGTTCTTGCCGTCGGAGAACTTCCAGATCGCGGCCTGGGTGCCGGCGGCGGCGTCCTCCTTGGTGAGCTCGCCCTTGACGCCGGCGTCGGTGGCCAGCTTCTTGAGGTCCGTCACCTGCGGGTAGGAGTTCTCCAGGATCCAGCGGATCTTGGAGGCGTCCTGGGCCTTCTCCGGGCGGCCGAGCGAGCTCGACTTCCAGTCGGACTCGCGGTACTCGATGGCCTTGGTGATGTCGACCGGGTGGTCGATGTCGATGCAGTACGTCTTGATCTCGCCGTCGGCCGTCTTGAGGGTGAACAGCCCGCCCTGGATCGAGTGGCTCCCCTCGATGGCGATCTCCTCGCTCATCAGGGTCGGCTGGACCACCGCCGTGACGCCGCCGCCCGGCTCGTCGGCCGCAGCCGCCGCACCGGCCGCGAACAGGCCCCCGGCCAGCGCAGTGCTGGTCGCGAGCATGACAGTGGTTATGCGGGGAAGCGCCCGCCCCTGCCTCTGGAACATCTTGGGATCCCTTCGGGCCGGGCCATGCCGGTGGGCAGCCCGCCTTGCTTGCCGCGCCCCCTGTGGCGCCGCTTCACGATGTGAACCAGACGAATCCTATGGAGCCCCGGAGGTCCGGAAACCCCCATGCGAAATTAGGACGATTCCGTATCTGGATCGTTATCAACCCTCCCACTATCCACACAAGCTGACGGGTAGCCAGAATTACCGGATCATTCCGCTAACCGGAACAGGATTGCGCGTACGGGCGCAACGACCGTCTCGATTCACGTATTTGTCGACAGTCGGACGACCCGTCGGACACCCGGCGGGCCGCTAGGTGTCACCCCCGCTTTCCCCCTCGGCCGCCGGCCCGTCGCCGCCCGCCGCCGCCCGCCGCCCCCTCAGGGCGTCCACGATCCACCCGGGCACCGCCTCGCCGAAGGCCACCCCGGCGCCGCCGCCCGCCTCCTCCGGCACCCCGCCCCGACCCCCCGCCGCCCAGCTGAACCTGGACGTACCGCGACTCAGATCGTGCCCGACCGACCGGGCGTCGATCTCGACCCGACTGCGCTTCACCTCCCCCTCGGCCCACTCCCTGACCCTCAGCCGACCGCTCACCACCACCGGGTCGCCCTTCGCCAGCGAGTCGATCAGATGACCCGCCAACGACCGCCACGCCGTGACCGTCAGCCACTGCGTCTCGCCGTCGACCCAGACCTCCCGCGCCCGGTCGAACCGCCGCTCGGTGGAGGCCAGCCGGAAGTTCGCCACCGGCACCCCACCGGGCGTCAGGGCGTACGTCACCTCCGTGGCGACATTCCCGATCACCGTCACCTGGGTACCGTTCACAGCCACACTCCGTTCTCCTTGTTGCACCGTACGGAATCGACCGGCACACCCGGAGAGTGCGCTTCTCGGGAAATCCGCGCAGCAGAGTTCGGAAATCCTGTGGACAAATCGGGCCTGTGGAAAACCACTGTCGCCCACAGGGGTGAATTTCAGCCTTTGTACGACCGCCGCACCCTTGATCTGCGCGGCCATGACAACAAACCGGGGGCCACACACGGCCCCGGACACCCCCAGGGGTGGCCGTGCCGACCGTCCGCGCACGTCATCCGACCGAAGGAACCCGAATACGGCCCCCCACCCGCGCCGATGCCGCCCCCGGCCACGGCGCTTTCTCCGTGCCGAATCCATAACGGGTGGGCAGACAGCCCCGTAACGAGTGCACAACGTCCGGCGCCGAAGACCGCCAGACCGCTGCACGCACGGCGTTCACCTGCGATTATCGGACCGCTCCACCGAGGCCGACACACCAACGGCGGTGTCGTAACACCCGGCCGAGGAACGGGGCACCCTTATCCTGTCCCCTGACAGGGCAGGGACCCGCCACCCCCCACACCCCATCCTCAGGTACGGGGACGGACAGCGGGCGCCGCGCGCCCACCGCCCGATCCCGGCAACGGTCACGCCCTCCCGGGCGCCGCCCGTCCCGCCCCCATAGCTCAGCGGATAGAGCACCCGCCTTCTAAGCGGTAGGTCGCAGGTTCGAATCCTGCTGGGGGCGCCACACACCTCGCGACACCGCCCGCCGGGCAGTTCGCGTATTACCCGTACCGGTCAATTGCGGACGCCCCGCCGAGCGGCCGACCGCCTTCGACACCCAGCGCGCATAACCCGTGACCATGCGTGTCATGCACTCTCCGAAAAGTCCCCGCCGGGGAATTCCGTTGCCGTAAACACCGGCACCGAACAGCCGGCGGCACCCACACCGAACACCCGGCGACACCGGCACCGAACACCCGCCCCCGGCGGCCCGCCGTCAGACCGCCGTCAGACCGCGGCCAGTCCCGCCAGATAGGCGTCCAGCAGTTCCACCTGCCGCTCCGCGGGGAACTCCCCCGGAGCGAACAATGCCTGCACCACCAGCCCCAGCACGAAGCTCTGCGCACCCGCCGCGAGCCCCTCCGGCGCGGGCCCGGCCGGCAGCTCCCCCAACCGCTGCGCGTCCGCCACACACTCCGCCAGCACCCGCCGCGAACGCGCGTACCGCGCCGCGTGCGCCTCCGCCAGCTCCGGATCCGCCAACGCCACGTCCCAGGAACCGACCCAGATCCGGTTGCCCGCCCGACCCGGCCCGTCCAACGGCAGGATGTCCAGCAGCGCCGCCCGCAGCCGGGCCAGCCCCGCCGGCGGCGGCGGCCCCCCGTCCGCCGGCACCAACCGCCGCGGCCGCTCCAGCGAGCGCCGGTCCAGCAGCTCCAGCGCATGCGCCACCAGCGCCTTCTTGCTGGGGAAGTAGTGCGTCAGCAGTCCGGTGGTGGCCCCCATCTCGGCGGCCACCGCACGCAGCGTCAGCGCCTCGAAACCCCGGGTGGACAACACCCGCCACACCGCCTCCGAGACTTCGGTCCGGCGGGCTTCGTGATCTCCACGGGCGGGCGTCATGGGGTTATCTTACGTACCAAACGTTTGTTACGCATGACGCACCGATCCGACCGACCCTCGTTGCGAAAGGCACGCCCATGTTCGCCGTCCCCCTCTCCGAGAACGCCGAGCTCCGCCCGCTGGAGCCCTGGCAGGCACCCGAGTACCTGGAGCACATCGAGCGTGGCCGCGCCCACATCGATGCCTGGATCAACTGGGCCGGCCTCGCCACCGACCTGGACTCGGCCCGCGCCGTCCTCCAGCGCTACGCCGACCGGCAGGCCGCCGACACCGCCCGGCTGTACGGCATCTGGCTGGACGGCACGCTGGTCGGCGGTGTGATGTTCGTCCAGTTCGACCCCAAGGGCGGCACCTGCGAGATCGGAGTCTGGACCGAGCCCGCCGGCCAGGGCCGGGGCCTGGTCAGCACCGCCGTCCGGCACCTGATCGACTACGCCTTCACCGTCCGCGGCATGCACCGGATCGAGTGGCACAACAAGCCGGACAACCTCCGCAGCCGGGCGGTCGCCCAGCGGATGGGCTTCACCCTGGAGGGCGTGCTGCGCGAGAGCTACCTGCACGACGGCCGCCACCAGGACGGCGAGGTCTGGTCCCTGCTCACCCACGAGTGGAAGCCCCAGGGCGCCCCCACCGGCTGAGCCCGGACCTCACCGGCCGAGCAAGGTCCCCACCGGCCGAGCCCGGACCACGACGGCGGGGCCCGGTGGACGACTCCACCGGGCCCCGCGCCGCATCCGCCCTCAGACGGCCCGGGCCCGTTCCCGCTCCCCGCGCTCCGCCCTCGGCCGCAGCCGCAGCGCCACCAGCAGGGCCAGCACCATCACGCCGGCCGCCGACAGGAAGACGGTGTCCACCGCGTCCACGAAGCCCGCCACCGCGTGCTCCCGGGCCGCGCCGGTCAGCCGGCCGATCGCGCCCAGCGGCAGCCCGGGCTCGGCCGCGGCGAACTCCCGGGCCAGCACGGTGCCGAAGACCGCCGCGCCCAGCGCGCTGCCGAGGGTCTGGAAGAACCGGACGCCGGTGGTGGCCACCCCCAGCTGGTGCGCCGGGGCGGCGGCCTGGACCACGGTGATCAGGTGCCCGATCAGCTGGCCCAGCCCCACGCCGAGCAGCAGCAGCTCGGCCCGGACCAGCCACAGCGACGTCCCCGTCCCGCTCAGCCCGAGCAGCAGCAGCGCGGTGGCGGAGCAGACGGCGCCCGTCACCAGCACCGCGCGGACCGACACCCCCCGGGCCGTCAGCCGGTTGATCACCAGGCCGACCACGGTCATCCCGACCGCCATCGGGATCAGGTAGAGGCTGGCCGAGGTCGCGGCGACACCCCGGGCGACCTGGAGGTAGAGCATCACGTACATGATCGCGCCCATCATCCCCATGCCGACCAGGCCCTGCAGCGCGAAGCCGATCCGGATCTCCGGGATCCGGAACAGCGAGAGCGGCAGCACCGGTTCGGGGGCGGTGGCCTGACGGCGGAGGAAGAGCACGAACACCAGCACGGTGGCCGCGGCCAGGCCGAGCAGTTGCGGGGAGATCCAGCCGTAGGTCCGGCCGCCCCACTCGGTGATCAGCAGCAGGCCGGTGGCGAAGGCCGCGGCCAGGGTCGCGCCGAGGAAGTCCAGCCCGCGCCGGCCGGTCCCGGCGGGCAGCCGCAGCACCAGCACGGCCCCGGCCAGGACGGCCAGGCCGATCGGCAGGTTGACGTAGAAGATCCAGCGCCAGTTCAGGTGGTCCGCGAGCAGCCCGCCGATCAGCGGGCCGACGGCCATGCCGCCGCCGGCGACGATCCCGCCCGCGCCGCCCCCGCCGCTGCCGTCCTCCTCCGGGTCCTTCAGCTGGGCCATCACCACCATGGTCACGCTCATCAGCCCGCCCCCGCCGATGCCCTGGACCGCCCGGAAGGCGATCAGCTGCTCCATCGAGCCGGCCGCCCCGCAGAGCGCCGAGCCGAGCAGGAAAGTGCCGACGGCGCCGATCAGTACCCGCTTCGCCCCGTAGAGGTCGCAGAGCTTGCCGTAGAGCGGCAGCAGCGCGGTGGCGGCCAGGGCGAACGCGCTGACCAGCCAGGGCAGTCGGTCGACGCCGTGGACCGGGTCGAGGTCGCGGACGATCGGCACGGTGGCCGCCGACACGATGTTCATGTCGAGCACCGCCAGCACGATCGTGACCAGGCAGAGCACCATGCCCAGCTTGCGCTGCGACTCGGTCATCAGCGCCGCCGCGGGTGCGGTCGGCGCGGGCACGGTCGGCGCCGGGGCGGTCGGCGCGGTCGGCGCCGGGGCGGTCGGCGCGGTCGGCGCCGGAACGGTCGGCGGTGTCGTCACGGCCATCGGAAGTCCCCCCTGGGATCGCGGAGTCCGGGCGTCGGGACGCCCCGCGCCGCACCGGTTCGGCCCGGCGGCGCGGCACCACCATGACAGTCTTTTTTGACTCGGTCAATTCTTCAGCTCGGTACATCTTTGATCCTGGTACAGTAACTCCATGACGAGAATCGCAATCGGGGCCGACGGGGGCGGGACCGACAGCGCCGGGATGGGCCTGCGGGAGCGCAAGAAGCGGCAGACCGCGATCCGGATCTGGCAGACAGCCATCGCCCTGTTCGCCGAACGCGGCTTCGACGAGGTCTCGGTGGCCGAGATCGCCGCCGCCGCCGAGGTGTCCAAGATGACCGTCTTCAACTACTTCGCGACCAAGGAGGACCTCGTCCTCGGGCCGATGGAGCAGCACATCGGCGAGCCCGCCCGGGTGGTGCGCGAGGCGGCCCCGGACGTCCCGGCGGTCACCGCGCTGCACGCCCACTACGTCGCCGCGCTCGCCGCGTTCGACCCGGCGACCGGCCTGAGCGACCAGCAGCAGGTGATCGACGTGGTCCGGCTGATCCACCGCACCCCGGTGCTGGCACTGCGGGCGTACGCCGGCTTCGACGCGGGCGCCCGGGCGGCACTCACCGCCGAACTGCTCGCCCGGGACCCGGAGCACGACCCGCTGACCGCCCGGGTCGCCGCCGCCCAGCTGCTCGGCGCCCAGCTGACCCTGACGGAGGAGAACCAGCGCCGGATGATGGCCGGCGACCGGGCGGCGGACGTCCTGCCCGAGGCCCTGGCCGACGCCGACCGGGCCTTCGCCCTGGCCGGGCAGGGGCTCGGCGACTACGGCGCCACCCGGTCCTGAGCGGCGCCGCCGGAATCGGGAGGACCGGACTCTGGGAGAGTGGCCGCACCCACACCCTCCCGGAGGTGCCCATGGCCACCCGGCCGCTGCTGACGCGCGACCGCGCCCCGCTGCCCACCGAGACCGAGGGCCTCAACGCCCACGTCGGCGAGGACGGCGTCGCGGTGCTGGAGTTCGACCGCCCGCACCGGCGCAACGCCGTCACGCTGGCGATCTGGCAGGCCCTGCCGGAGGTGCTGAAGCGGCTGGCCGAGGAGCCGGGCGTGCGCGCGCTGCTGGTCACCGGCGCGGGCGGCACCTTCAGCGCCGGCGCCGACATCGACGAGCTGGCCGGGGTCTACGGCGATCCGGACCGCGCCGACGCCTATCACGCGGTCAATGTCGCCGCCGAGGAGGCGCTGGCGGCGTTCCCGCACCCGACCCTCGCCGTGGTGCACGGCGCCTGCGTCGGCGGCGGCTGCCAGCTGGCGGTCGCCTGCGACCTGCGCTTCGTCGCCGAGGACGCCCGGCTCGGCATCACCCCGGCCAAGCTGGGCGTGGTCTATCCGGCGGTGCCCACCCTGCGGCTGGCTCGGCTGGTGGGACCGGCCCGCGCCAAGTACCTGCTGTTCTCGGGCGAGTTGCTGTCCGCGCCGGAGGCGGCCGCCCTCGGGCTGGCCGAACGCGTCCTGCCGGCCGCCGAACTGGACGGCGTGGCACTGGCGTTCGCCCGGATGCTGACCACCCGCTCGCCGCAGACCATCGGCGCGGTGAAGGCCGCGCTGGCGGTGCCGCCGGAGCGGGCGGCCGAGGCCCTCGCACCCTGGGAGCGCCGCTCCCGCGAGGCCCCGGACGTCCGCGAGGGCCTCGCCGCCTTCCTCGAACGCCGTCCGCCCCGGTTCTGACCGACCGTCCGCCCCGGATCCGACCGACCGTCCGCCCCGGATCCGACCGCCCGGACGGGCTCCGGGGCGGAACGGGCCGAAGCGGAGCCGGTCCGACGGATACGATCATGCGACCGATCCGCAGCCGCACCCCGCACCCGCCTGGAGCACCACCGGATGACCACCGCGACGCCCGCCGCGACGACCCCCGACACGCCGACGACGGCCCGGGCCCGCCGGATCACCGACGGCCTGGAGCCGAAGAACGTCATCATCGCGATGCTGCTCCTGCTCGGCGGCCTCCGCTACGGCTGGACCGGCCTCATCTGGGCGGCGTTCGCGGCCGTGTTCACCGCCGTGGTCCCGACCCTGTTCATCCACTACGGCATGCGCAGGGGCACCGTGGGCGACCGCCACGTCGGCCACCGGCAGCGGCGGCTGACGCTCTTCCCGCTGATCATGGCCTCGGTCGCGACCGGCCTGGTGGTGATGCTCGTCGCGGACGCCCCGCGCGACCTGACCGCGACGGTGGTGGCGATGCTCGCCTCACTGGTCCCGATCCTGGTGATCACCGTCTGGTGGAAGATCTCCGTGCACACCGCCGTGGCGAGCGGCGCGACGGTCTGCCTGGCCGTCGCGCTCTCGCCCTGGTGGCTGTTGCTCTACCCCCTGGTCGCGGCGATCGGCTGGTCCCGGGTGGTGCTGCGGGACCACACCGCCGCGCAGACGGTCGCCGGCACGGCGGTGGGCGCCCTGTCGGCCGGGCTCACCTTCTGGGTCGCCCGCTGACCCCCCGCCCGGCCACCGGCGGTCAGCGGATCGGCAGTCCCGAGACGGCCCGGGCGATCACCAGCCGCTGGATCTCGCTGGTGCCCTCGAAGATCGAGTAGATCGCGCTGTCCCGGTGCATCCGCTCGACCGGGTACTCCCGGGTGAAGCCGTTGCCGCCGAGGATCTGCATCGCCTGCGCGGTGACCCACTTGGCGGTCTCGCCCGCGTAGAGCTTGGACATCGAGCCCTCGGCCGAGGTGAACGGCTGGTTGGTCGCGGCCATCCAGGAGGCCCGCCAGACCAGCAGCCTGGCCGCGTCGATCCGGGTCTTCATGTCGGCCAACTGGAAGGCGACACCCTGGTTGTCGATGATCGGGCGGCCGAACTGCACCCTGGTCTTCGCGTAGTCCAGCGCCACCTCGTAGGCGGCCCGGGCGATCCCGATCGCCTGCGCGCCGACGGCCGGCCGGGAAGCCTCGAAGGTGGCCATCGCGGCGTTCCGCCCGGACTTGCGGACACCCTCGCGGGCCCGGGCGAGGCGCTCGTCCAGCTTCTCCTTGCCGCCGAGCAGGCAGTGCCCGGGCAGCCGGACCGAGTCCAGCACCACCTCGGCGGTGTGCGAGGCCCGGATGCCGTGCTTCTTGAACTTCTGGCCCTGGCTCAGCCCCGGCGTCCCGGGTGGCACCACGAAGGACGCCTGCCCGCGCGCGCCGAGCGCCGGGTCGACGGTGGCCACCACCACGTGGACGGCGGCGATCCCGCCGTTGGTGGCCCAGGTCTTGGTGCCGTTCAGCACCCACTCGTCGGTGGCCTCCTCGTACACGGCCCGGGTGCGCAGCGCGGAGACGTCGGAGCCGGCGTCGGGCTCGGAGGAGCAGAACGCCGCCACCTTGACGTCGTCCGGGGTGCCGAACATCTGCGGCGCCCAGGTGCCGATCTGCTCGTCCGTGCCGTTGGCGAGGACCGCGACGGCGGCGAGGGTGGTGCCGACGATGGCCAGGCCGATGCCCGCATCGCCCCAGAACAGCTCCTCCATGGCGATCGGGATGCCGACGCCGGAGGGGTCGAAGTACTGCTGGGCGTAGAAGTCCAGCGAGTAGATGCCGAGCTTGGCGGCCTCCTGGATGATCGGCCAGGGGGTCTCCTCGCGCTCGTCCCACTCGGCGGCGGCGGGCCGCACCACGTCGGCGGCGAAGCCGTGCAGCCAGTCGCGGACGGCGATCTGGTCCGGGCCCGGGTCCAGGGAGAAGGTGCTCATGAGTGGGTGCCTCCGAAGAAGGGTGCGGCCGAGGGCGGGTGCGTTCGAGGAAGGGGTGCGTTCGAGGATTCGACCGAAAGGTGCGACCGACCAGGGTGTTACCACCGGTAACATCGTCGGAGTCTGCTACTGCTTGGTAACCGGTGTCAACGCCGGTGCCGGAACACCCGGCACGGAAGCGAAGGAACAGCGCATGGACCCAGAGCCCCGCCGGGAGCAGTTGCTCAACGCCGCCGACCGGGTCATCCAGCGCGAGGGCCCGGGCGCGAGCATGAACGCCATCGCCGCCGAGGCCGGGATCACCAAGCCGATCCTCTACCGGCACTTCGGCGACCGGAACGGCCTGATCCGGGCCCTGACCGAACGCCACACCGGCGGGCTGCTGGCCGCCGTCCGGGCCGCGCTGGCCGAACCGCTGGAACGCCGCGACCGGGTCGAGCACGTCCTGGACACCTACCTCGCCGGGATCGAGTCCCGCCCCCAGGTCTACCGGCTGCTCACCCACCCCGAACCCGGCGACCCCAGCGGCGCGGGCAACGCGCTCGCCCCGGCCCTCCGGCAGATCGCCGAGGAGATCACCCGGGCCGTCGCCGGGCAGGTCGACCTCGGCGCCGACCGCGAACTGCTCGCCGAGGTCTGGGGCCGGGCGATCACCGGCATGGTGCTGGCGGCCGGCGACTGGTGGCTGGAGTCCCGCCCCTGCTCGCGCACCCGGATGGTCCAGGCGCTCGCCGACCTGCTCTGGGGGCGGCTCGCCGCCGCCGCCGACCTGCCGACCGCCGCCCTGCCCGCCGGACCGGCGCCGACCCCTGCCCCGACGACGGAGCCCTCGGACCGCCCCATCGGCTGATCGACCCTCAATAGTCCTTCCTGGCAGTCGCGTTCCACTTCGGGTCCGCACCGCTCCCTTGTGCGGCGCGGGCCCGGCGGGCATCATCGGGCCCCACCCTCGCCCACCCCGGAGGTCCCGATGCGCCCGCCCCGCACCGCCGTTGCCCTCCTGATCGCCGCCGCCCTCGCCCTGCCCGCCGCTCCGGCCCGGGCCCACTCCCCGTCCCGCGCACCGGCGTTCCCCACCGGCACCGCCACCGCCCCGGACGGCCGCACCGACCTCACCGACGCCGCCGGCCGCCGGCTCCAGCTGCGCGGCTTCAACCTCGACAAGTACGCCGAGGCCACCGAGCAGGACCTCGGGTCGATCGCCGCCCAGGGCTTCACCCTGGTCCGCCTGCCGGTCTCCTGGACCAGGCTGGAGCCGACCCGGGGCCGCCTCGACCCGGCCGAACTGCGGCGGCTGCACCGGCTCCTGGACGCGGCCGACCGCTCCGGCCTGCTCGTCCTGGTCGACCTCCACCAGGACGTCTACGGCCCGTACTTCGGCGGCGGGGACCGGGGCATCCCGCCCTGGGCCACCCGCGACGACGGCCTGCCGTTCGAGGCCGACCCCGACGACTGGTTCGCCGGCTACTTCCAGCCCGGCGTCCAGGCCGCCTTCCGGCACCTCTACGACGACGCCGACCTGCGCGCCTGGCAGGCCGACTTCTACACCCGGCTGGCCCGCGAACTGCGCGGCCACCGCTCGCTGCTGGGCTACGACCTGTTCAACGAGCCGTTCGGCCCGGTGGACGGCGACCCGGCCGACCCGGAGGTGCTCGCCCGCTCCGCCGCCGAACTGGAACAGGGCCGGCTGGCCGCCATGTACCGGCGGCTGATCTCCGCCGTGCGCCGGGCCGACACCCGCGCCTGGCTGTTCGTCGAACCGACCGTCCTGGTCGGCCAGGGCGTCCCCACCCGGCTGCCCGGCTTCACCGACCCCCGCCCCGGCGCGCCCCGGCTCGGCTACGCGCCGCACTTCTACGACACCGCCGTCGAGTCCGGCGCCGACTGGGACCCGGCCGGCGGCTTCGTCGAGCGCTACACCGCCGCGATCACCGCCTACCCGAACGCCCGCCGACTGCCGGTCCTGGTCGGCGAGTGGGGCCCGCCGAACTCCCGCACACCCGGCAACACCCAGCTGGTCCGCCGCCAGGTCGAGGCGATGGACGGCTTCGCGGGCGGCTGGACGCTCTGGTACTGGTGCCGGGGCAACGGCGGCTACTGCGCGCTCGACCCGGCCGGCCGGCCCGCCCCGGGCGAGGAGCCGGCCTTCGGCCCGTACCCGGTCGCGACCGCCGGCACGGGCGCCCGCACCGCCTCCGACGGCGTCCGGCACACCGTCCGCTGGAACGCCGACGGCACCGGCCGGAGCACCGAACTCGCGCTGCCCGCAGCCGCGTTCCCCACCGGCGTACGCGTCACGGCGCAGCCGTCCGGCGCCCTGGTCGAGGTCGAGCAGCCGAGCGGCGACCGGGCCGGCCGCGCCCGGATCCGGCTCCCGCACGCCCGCCCGGGCACGCCGGTCACCGTCGTCCTCGAACCCCGCTGAACCCCGGCCGCCACCCGACGACAGCCCGGCGGCCCGACGGCCCGACGACCCGGCGGCGCGCACCGCGCCGCCGGGCCGGCGTCCGCACCGGGAACAGGCCCTACAGCAGCCCGCGCCGGGCCAGCAGCGGGGCGGTCTCCGGGTCGCGCCCGACCACCGCGCGGAAGGAGTCCAGCGCGTCCCGGCTGTCGCCGCGCGCCAGCAGCTCGCGCCGGAACACCTCGCCGCTCTCGCGCACGCTCCGCCCGCCGTCCTTGAACCACTCCACCGTGTCGGCGTCCAGGACCTCCGACCAGATGTACGCGTAGTAGCCCGCGCTGTACCCGCCCGCGAAGATGTGCCCGAAGTACGTGGTCCGGTAGCGCGGCGGGACCGCCGCCACCGCCAGCCCGGCCTTCGCCAGCGCCGCCGCCTCGAACTCCTCGGCGTCCGCCACCTCCTGGCCCTCCGGCAGGGTGTGCCAGGCCCAGTCCAGCAGCGCCGCCGCCAGGTACTCGACGGTCCGGAAGCCCTGCCCGAAGGACTCCGCCGCCTCGATCCGCCCGACCAGCTCGGCCGGCAGCGGCTCGCCGGTCGCGTGGTGCCGGGCGTAGTTGGCCAGGACCTCCGGCCACACCATCCACATCTCGTTGACCTGGGACGGGAACTCCACGAAGTCCCGCGGCACGGCGGTGCCCGCGAAGTACGGGAAGCGCACGTCCGAGAACAGCCCGTGCAGCGCGTGGCCGAACTCGTGGAACAGCGTCCGCACCTCGTCCCAGGACAGCAGCACCGGCTCACCGGGCGCCGGCTTGGCGATGTTCAGGTTGTTGTAGACCACCGGCCGCTGGCCCAACAGCCCGGACTGGGTGACCAGTTCGTCCATCCACGCACCGCCGCGCTTGGACGCCCTGGCGTGGAAGTCGCCGAGGAACAGGCCGAGCGCGGTGCCGTCCGCGTCGAACACCTCGAAGACCCGCACATCGGGGTGGTAGCCGACCAGGTCGGGACGCTCGGTGAAGCTCACCCCGTAGGCGAGGCCGGCGGCGAAGAAGACGCCGTCCCGCAGCACCCGCTCCAGCTCGAAGTACGGGCGCAGCGCCGCCGCGTCCACCTGGTACGAGGACTGCCGGACCTGCTCCGAGTAGTACGCCCAGTCGTGCGCGGCGATCTCCTCGACGCCGTCGGCGGCGGCGACCTTGGCCAGCTCGGCGGCCTCCCGGCGGGCGTTGGCCACGGCCGGCGGCACCAGCCGGGCGAGCAGCGCGTCCACCGCCTCCACGGTGCCGGCCGTCTCGTCGGCCACCACGTAGGCGGCGTGGGTGTCGTACCCGAGCAGACGGGCCCGCTCGGCGCGCAGCGCGGACATCCGGATCGCCAGTGGGCCGTTGGTCCCGGCGGCCCGGCCGAGCGAGGCGGTGAGCAGCCGCTCGCGCACCGAGCGGTCGGTGAGCGAGGCGAGCTCGGTCTGGTTGGAGAAGTTCTTCAGGCTGAGCACATAACTGCCGTCGTGCCCGAGCGCGCGGCCGTTCTCGGCGGCCGCCGCGATCGCGTCCGGGGAGAGGCCGGCCAGCTGCTCGGCGGAGTCCAGCACCAGCGCGCGGGCCTTCGAGTCGGCCGACACGTTCTGGCGGAACTCCGAGGCGGCGGTCGCCAGTTCGGCGTTGATTCCGCGCAGCCGGGCCTGCTGCTCGGCACCCAGCCGGGCCCCCGCCCGGACGAACGCGGTGTACCGGCGCTCCAGCAGCCGCAGCGACTCCGGGTCCAGGTCGAGTCCGGCGCGGCGGGCGTACAGCTCCTCCACCCGGGCGAACAGCGCGGCGTCCAGGTGGATCGCGTCCCGGTGCGCGGCCAGCCGGGGGCTGATCTCCGCGTCGATCCGGTCGACCTCGGGAGTGGTGTCGGCGGAGGAGTGGTTGTCGAAGACCCCGCGGACCCGGCGCAGCAGCGTCCCCGAGCGCTCCAGCGCGACCAGGGTGTTCTCAACGGTCGCCGGCGCCGGATCGGCGGTGATCGCGGCGATCTCGGCCAGCTGCTCGGCCATCCCGCGCTCGAAGGCGGGCAGGTAGTGCTCCGGCCGGATCTCGGCGAACGGCGGCAGTTCGTAGGCCAGGGTGCTGGCCTTGAAGAACGGGTTCTCGGTCATTCCGCCGACCTTACGCCGTGTCATCGGCGCTGCCTACGCCTCCTCCCGGGCACCGGCGCGCACGGGACGCGGGCGCCCCCCGGCCCGGCCGCCGAACGGCGCGGCTCCGGTTGTCGTACCCTCCCGCTACCGTCGGCACCGACCGGCCGTACGCCCCCGGACGGTCCCCGTCCGCACGAGAGGAGGAGCCCCGTGGCACCCAGGATCGCCCTCGCCCCCGACCCGCACGGCCCCGGCGGCCGGCTCCAGCCGCTCGACGAGGCGGGCACCCCGCTCGGGCCGCCCGTCCCCGTGCCCGACCTCGCCGCCGCCGTCGCCGGGCGGGAGGCCGCCGAGCACCCGCGCTGGGTGTGGGCCGCCGCCGAGTCCGGCTACGACCCGCTGCTCCCCCGGCTGCCCGGCCGGCTCGCCCGCTGCCACGACCTGCGGCTGGTCGAGGCGCTGCTGCTCGCCCACGAGGGCCGGTTCGGCGCCCCGCGGTCGCTGGGCGCCGCCTGGGCCCGGCTGCGCGGCCTGCCGGTACCCGCCGACCTGCCCGAGCCCGGCTCCGCGGAGGCCGACGACGGCCAGGACACGCTGTTCGCCCCCGACCGGCTCCAGCTGCCGCCCGGCACCGACCCGCTGGCCGCCGTGGTCGCCGTCCACGCCGAGCAGCAGCGCCGGCTGGCGGCGATCGAGGACCAGGAGGCCCGGGGCCGGTACCGGCTGCTGCTGGCCGCCGAGTCGGCGGGCGCGCTGTCCGCCGCCGAGATGGGCCACGACGGCCTGCCCTGGCGGACTGATGTGCACGACCGGCTGCTCACCGAGCTGCTCGGCCCCCGCCCGACCGTCGCCGGCGCGCAACCGCGGGTGCTCGCCGAGCTCGCGGCCGAGCTCCGGGAGGCGCTCGGCGGCCGCACGTTCAACCCCGACTCGCACGCCCAGGTGCTGCGCGCCTTCGCCGAGGCCGGCATCCAGCTCGGCTCCACCCGCTCCTGGGAGCTGAAACGGATCGACCACCCGGCGGCCCGGCTGCTGATCCGCTACAAGGAGCTGTCCCGGCTCCACGTGGCGCACGGCTGGGCCTGGCAGGACGCCTGGGTGCGCGACGGCCGGTTCCGCCCCGAGTACGTGGTCGGCGGCGTGGTCTCCGGCCGCTGGGCCAGCCGCGGCGGCGGCGCGCTGCAGATCCCGCGCATCCTGCGCCGCGCCGTGGTCGCCGACCCGGGCCGGCTGCTGGTCGTCGCCGACGCCGCCCAGCTGGAGCCGCGGGTCCTCGCCGCGCTCTCCCAGGACGCCGGGCTGGCCCGCACCGCGGCCGGCGGCGACCTGTACGAGGCGCTCGCCGCCTCCGCCTTCCAGGGCGACCGCGACAAGGCCAAGCTCGGCCTGCTCGGCGCCATGTACGGCCAGACCAGCGGCGACATCGGCCCGCTGCTGGCGACCCTGCGCACCCGCTACCCGGCCGCGATGGGCTACGTCGAGGCGGCCGCCCGCACCGGCGAGGACGGCGGCGTGGTGGCCTCCCGGCTGGGCCGTCCGTGCCCGCCCGCCTCGGCCGACTTCCTCGACCTGACCGAGGCGGGCGAGGCGGGCGGCGAGGAGGGCGGGCGCCGGGCCCGCTCCCGGGGCCGGTTCACCCGCAACTTCGTCATCCAGGCCAGTGCCGCCGACTGGGCGCTGGCGCTGCTGGCCGCGCTGCGCCGCCGGCTGGCCGAGCTCCCGGTGGCCTCGGCGGCGGACCGCCCGCATCTGGTGTTCTTCCAGCACGACGAGGTGATGGTGCACACCCCGGCCAATCTGGCGGACGAGGTGGCGGCGGCGGTCGACGCGGCGGCGGACGAGGCCCGCCGGCTGGTCTTCGGCGAGACCCCGGTCCGCTTCCCGCTGAGCACCGCCGTGGTGGAGTGCTACGCCGACGCCAAGTAGCCGCCGTCGCCGCTGCCGTCGCCACCGGCACCGGCACTGCCACTGCCACTGGCGCTCACAGCTTGCGGAAGCCGCGCGCTTCCTCGGCGGCGGCGACCACCTCGGCCAGCGCGGCCCCGGTCGAGGCGGTCACCGCGGCGGCGACCGCGCCCTCCACGAACGGCGCGTCCACCAGCACGACCCCGGGGCGGGGCTGGTCCTCCAGCACGGTCAGCGCCGTCAGCACCGAACTCCCGAGGTCCGGCAGCACCACGGCCCCCGCCCCGGAGTCCGCCGCCGCCACGGCCCGGGCGATCAGCTCGTAGCTGCTGCCGAGCCCGCCGTCCTCGGTACCGGCGGCCACCACCACCCGCACCTCCGCCGAGGCCAGCTCCCCCAGCAGTTCCCTCAACCCATTGGCCAGCGCGGCGCTGTGCGAGACCAGGACGATGCCCACGTGTCCACTCATGCCCCGACCCTAGAGCCGGTCGGGCGTCCGGCAGTTACTCCATTCGAGTGAGGCGGCGGGCGGCGGGCCGGATCCGGGACGCCGGCCGCCCGTCCGGCGTAGCGTCGGGTCAGCACCGTCGGCCGAGGGGAGCGCGTACACCGTGAAGAAGCTCATCAACACCGCGGAGACCGTCCTGGAGGACGCGCTGGCCGGAGTGGCCGCCGCCCATCCGGAGCTGGCGGTGGACCTCGCCAACCGGGTGATCACCCGGGCGGTGCGGCCACCGGCCCCCAAGGTGGCCCTGGTGTCCGGCGGCGGGTCCGGGCACGAGCCGCTGCACGGCGGCTTCGTCGGCCCCGGCATGCTCGACGCGGCCTGCCCCGGCGAGGTCTTCACCTCGCCCGTCCCGGACCAGGTGCTGGCCGCCGCCGAGGCCGTGGACTCCGGCGCCGGCGTGGTGTTCGTGGTCAAGAACTACACCGGTGACGTGATGAACTTCGAGCTCGCCGCGGAGCTGGCCGCCGAGCGGGGCATCGAGGTCCGCACCGTGCTGGTCAACGACGACGTCGCGGTCGAGGACTCCACCTGGACGGCCGGCCGGCGCGGCACCGGCGCGACGGTGGCGGTGGAGAAGATCGCGGGCGCGCTGGCCGAGCGCGGCGCGCCGCTGGACGCGGTGGCCGCCGTCGGCGAGCGGGTGAACGCGGCCTCCCGCTCGTTCGCGATCGCGCTGACCGGGGCGACCGTCCCGGCTGCGGGCCGGCCCGGCTTCGAGCTGGCCGAGGACGAGATCGAGGTCGGCGTCGGCATCCACGGCGAGCCGGGCCGCCGCCGGGAGAAGCTCCGCCCGGCCCGCGAACTGGTCGCCGAGGTGGTGTCGACGATCCTCACCGATCACCACCTGACCGCCGGGGACGAGGTGATCGCCCTGGTCAACGGGCTGGGCGGGACGCCGCTGCTGGAGCTGTACATCGTCTTCGGCGAGGTCGCCGCCCGGCTGGCCGAGCACGGCATCACGGTGGCCCGCAGCCTGGTCGGCAACTATGTGACCAGCCTGGACATGGCGGGCTTCTCGCTCACCCTCACCAAGGCCGACGCGCAGCTGCTGGAGCTGTGGGACGCCCCGGTGGACACCCCGGCCCTCAAGCGCGCCTGAACCGCCCGGAACCGCCCGCCCCAGGGCACCCCAGGACACCCCGGCCGAACGACCCGAACGACCCGAAGGAGCCATCCGCATGGACGTCGACACCCGTCTCGCCGAGGACTGGGTCCGCGCGATCGCCGCGGCGGTCGAACGGGAGCACGAGCGGCTCACCGAGCTGGACTCGGCGATCGGCGACGGCGACCACGGCAGCAATCTGCGACGCGGCTTCGCCGCCGTCCTGGCCACCCTGGACGGCTCGGACGGCCAGGACGGCGCAGACGGCCCGGACGCGCCCGCACCGGACGGCGGCCCCGGCGCACTGCTGACCAGGACCGGCAGCACCCTGATCTCCAAGGTCGGCGGCGCCTCCGGCCCGCTCTACGGCAAGGCCTTCCGCGCGATCGGCGCCGCGCTGCCGCCGCCCGGACAGCCCTCCGCCGACGCGGCCGGGCTGGGCGACGCACTGGCCGCCGGGCTGCGGGCGGTCCGGGACCTCGGCCGGGCCGCGCCGGGGGACAAGACCATCGTGGACGCCTGGACGCCCGCCCTGGACGCCTACCGCGAGGCGGTGGCCGCCGGGGCCGGACTGCCGGAGGCCGCCGCGGCGGCGGCCGGGGGTGCCGAACGGGGCGCCCTGGACACCGTGCCGCTCCAGGCCCGCAAGGGCCGCGCCTCCTACCTCGGCCCGCGCAGCATCGGCCACCAGGACCCCGGCGCCGCCTCCACCGCCCTGCTCTTCCGGGCCCTCGCCGACACCACCGCCGCCCGGACGGCCTGAAGACGGGCCCTAGGGCTGCACCGTCCAGTCCGGGTCGGTGCGGGTGACGAGCAGCAGCAGCGCGTCGTCCCGGAGCTCGCCCCCGGTGTGCGCCAGCAGGTCGGCGTAGACCCGGCCGACGGCCGCCTCCAGCTCGGCGGCGGAGCGGGCCGCGCCGCGCACCAGCGGCCCGACCCGCTCCGCCAGCGGGTAGAACTCGCCGTTGTCCCGGTGCCTGGCCTCGACCACGCCGTCGGTGCACAGCACCAGCACGTCCTCGATCCCGAACGCCTGGTCCCAGGTGCTCGGCTCGCCGAAGGCCAGCCGGCCGAGGCCGAGCGGCACCCAGGGGTCGGGCGCGTCCAGCACGTGCGCCAGGCCGTCCTGGTCGACCCGGATCGGCGGGACGTGCCCGCACTGGAGCAGCTCGACCACGCCGGGCCGGCGGAACTCGGCGAACAGCGCGGTGGTGAACTCGCCGTCCGGCACGTGCCGCTCCACGCTGGCCTCGATCCTGGCGGCCACCCCGGGCAGCCCGGCCTCGTCGTACGCGGCCTCGCGGAAGGCGCCGAGCACCACGGCGGCGGTCTGCACCGCGCCGAGCCCCTTGCCGCGCACGTCACCGACCGCGACCCGGGTGCCGTGCGGGGTCTCCAGGACGGAGTAGAGGTCCCCGCCGATCTTGGAGGCGTCGGCGGCGGAAACGTACCGGACGGCGAGGCGCAGCGGCCCGACGACCGGGCCCGGCAGCCGCAGCAGGGCCCGCTGCGCGGCCTCCGCGACGGAGCTGACCGCGGCGAAGGCGGCGGCCCGGCGCATCCTGATCCTGGCGACCCAGGCGGAGAAGACGGTGAGCAGCAGATAGCTGATCATCGCGCCCCAGAGGAAGCGGGCGTCGTTGATGGTGTCGACCTCGTCGTAGTGGCTGAGGCCGAAGACGGCGAGCAGGCCGAGCCCGCAGACGCCGAGCAGTTCGAGCGGCCGCAGGGTGAGCGCGGCGATGCTGGGGACGACGGTCATCAGGGGGGCGAGGTAGCGGTCCCGGCCGGAGTAGAGGTCCGCCAGGCCGACCAGCACGATCGCGAGCAGGGCGGGTGCGGCCCGGCGCCAGAACGGGATGTCGAGCAGGTCGACGGCGAGCAGCGCGCCGCGCCGCCGGGCCGGCGGCTGCCCGGCGCCGGTCGGATCGGACGGCGACTGGGCTCGACGGATCGGGAACACATATCGAACATAACGGACGATCAACCCGCCCACCCGCGCACCCCGGGCGCGGGCACTCCCCCGGACGCAGGCGCCGTCACTCCACGGACTGTGCCAAAAGGTACCAAAGCACCTGATTCGTCATACAGTGCGACGAAAGCGGATCACACAAGGGAGCCCTCACCGGTGTCCGGACACCGCAACACCCCCCACCTCTCCGCCCCCTCCGTCCGCCCCTCGGCCCGCCCCGCCCAGTGGCCCCGGATCCTCCTCGGCGGACTGCTGCTGTGGATCGCGACCGTCGCCGTCACCTTCCTCACCGGCAACAGCAACCTGGTGCCGACGATCGTCCTGCTCGGCAGCTTCCTCGTCCCGGTCACCGTGGCGACCCGGGCGTACGAACGCCACGCCACCGGCCTCGGCGCCGACCGGATCCTCGGTTGCTTCGGCGTCGGCGGCCTCATCGGCGTACTCGGCGCCTCCGTCCTGGAGACCTGCCTGCTCTCCCCCTCGGCCTGGACGCACCTCGGCGTCGGCCTGATCGAGGAAGCGGCCAAGCTGACCGCCCTGGTCCTGGTCAGCCGGCGGCTGCGGGTGAGCGGCCTGCGGCACGGCCTGGTACTGGGCGCCACCGTCGGCGCCGGCTTCGCCGCCTTCGAGAGCGCCGGGTACGCCTTCAACGCCGTGCTCACCACCGACGGGCTCTCACTGCGCAACCTGGTGGAGACCGAGATCCTGCGCGGTGTCCTGGCGCCGGTCGGCCACATCCTGTGGACGGCGCTGCTCGGCGGCGTGCTGTTCCGCGAGCGGCGCGGCGGCCGGTTCCGCCTCACCCCGCCGGTCCTGCTGACCTGTCTCGGCGTCTCGCTGCTGCACGCGCTCTGGGACTCGATGGGCGGAATCGCGGTCTGGCTGGTGGCCCGGAGCACCTCCGCCGACTGGCAGCGCGCCCTGTTCGAGCTGGGCCGCCTGCCGAGCCCGACCACCGAGCAGGTCCACCTCTACACCCTGTACGACACGGCCGGGCTGGTCCTGGTCGCGCTCGGCGGACTGTACTGGCTGCGCCTGCTGGTCCGCGGCGACCGGCGGTCCCCGATCCCGGCCCAGCTCCCCTCCGTCCCGGCCTGAGGCCCGCCGCCCCGGACCGGCCGGCCGGGACCACCAGGACCGCCAGGACCGCCAGGACCGCCAGGACCGCCGGGACGACCAGAACCACCGGGACCCCCTGGAACATCGGGACCACTGGACCGAGGAACTCCGGAACTCCGGACGACTCTCGAACGACTTCCTGGAAGGCTCCGGGGCCGCACCCCGAATCCGCCCGCGCCACGGCGCGGATTCGAGCACAGCGTGTCCGGACGCCTACGCTCTGCTCTCGGAACATGATCCGGCCCGCCCGAACGGCAACCGGAATGCGATCCACACCACAAATTCCGTACTCTTACGGAATACCCCTTAGGGGTATGCTGTTCCCAAGAGCAGGGCCCGGGCGTACGCTCGCGCCCGTACCGAACTCCCCGGAGGCCCCGATGTCCAGCACCATCACCTACACCGTGACCGGCATGAGCTGCGGACACTGCGAGAACTCGGTGAGCAAGGAGCTCTCCGGCCTCGCCGGGGTGACGGAGGTCTCCGCCGACGCCAAGGCCGGTACCGTCACCGTCTCCACCAGCGACCAGCTGGACGACGAGCTGGTCCGCGCCGCCGTCGACGAGGCCGGCTACGAGCTGGTCGGCCGCTCCGCCTGAGAGAGAGCCCCCTCGCGCGGCGGAGGCCCCGGTCTCCCCGTCCTCCGCCGCGTCCTTTTCAAGGAGCTGATCAGCACATGAGCACCTCCACCCCGGGCTCCACCTCCCCGGACGCGACGAGCGCCATAGCCGGCCCGGCGGGACCGACCGCCGTCCGCGAGCGCGTCGAACTGTCGATCGGCGGCATGACCTGCGCCGCCTGCGCCGCCCGGATCGAGAAGAAGCTCAACCGGATGGACGGCGTCGAGGCCACCGTCAACTACGCCACCGAGAAGGCCAGAGTCGACTTCGGGCCCGACGTCAGCGTGGCCGACCTCATCGCCACCGTCGAGAACACCGGCTACACCGCCGAACTCCCGCCCCCGCCCGTGCCCGCCGCCCCGGCCGAGGCGCCCGCCGGGGCCGCCACCGGCACCGGGCCGACCGACCCCCTGCTCGACCGGCTGCTCGTCAGCGGACTGCTCAGCCTGCCGGTGGTCCTCTGGTCGATGGTCCCGGCCCTCCAGTTCACCAACTGGCAGTGGCTGGCCTTCGCCCTCACCGGCCCCGTCGTGGTGTACGGCGGCCTGCCGTTCCACCGCGCCGCCTGGACCAACCTCAAGCACGGCGCCGCGACCATGGACACCCTGGTCTCGCTCGGCACCCTGGCCGCCTTCGGCTGGTCCTTCTGGGCGCTCTTCTGGGGCGACGCCGGCATGCCCGGGATGCGGCACGAGTTCTCCCTCTCGGTCGGCGACACCGACGCCTCGTCCATGCTCTACCTGGAGACGGCCTCCGCCGTCACCGTGCTGATCCTGCTCGGCCGCTACCTGGAGGCCCGCTCCAAGCGCCGCGCCGGGGCCGCGCTGCACGCCCTGCTGGACCTCGGCGCCAAGGACGTCGCCGTCCTCCAGGGCGGCCGGGAGGTCCGGCTGCCGGTCGACCGGCTCACCGTCGGCACCCGCTTCGTGGTCCGTCCCGGGGAGAAGATCGCCACCGACGGCATCGTGGTGGAGGGTGCCTCCGCCGTGGACGCCTCGATGCTGACCGGTGAGTCCGTGCCGGTCGAGGTGGCGGTCGGCGACACCGTCACCGGCGCCACCGTCAACGCCGGCGGCCGGCTGGTGGTGGAGGCCACCCGGGTCGGCGCGGACACCCGGCTCGCCCGGATGGCCCGGCTGGTCGAGGACGCCCAGAACGGCAAGGCCGCCGCCCAGCGGCTCGCCGACCGCATCTCCGCCGTCTTCGTGCCGGTGGTCATCCTGATCGCGCTCGGCACCCTGATCGGCTGGCTGCTGGCCACCGACAGCGCCACCGAGGCGTTCACCGCCGCCGTGGCGGTGCTGATCATCGCCTGCCCGTGCGCCCTCGGCCTGGCCACCCCGACCGCCCTGATGGTCGGCACCGGCCGCGGCGCCCAG